>NZ_JBNNXU010000034.1:0-39788 GCF_052873915.1 Photobacterium sp. DNB22_13_2 | reverse complement strand
AGGACCCAGGACCCAGGACCCAGGACCCAGGACCCAGGACCCAGGACCCAGGACCCAGGACCCAGGACCCAGGACCCGCTCTTCCTCGCTCCTACTCAACCGCTTTGCGGCTGTACCACGGATACCTCGCGTCCGTCACCCCAAACAGCTGGTACTTCCGACTTAGCATCTGGCCGCCATCACGTGTTAACGGTAACCAAGAAATCGTCGCACGATTAGTACTTGGCTTCACTGTCATCACATCGAACGGAATCGAGATGTAGAAACCTTTGGTGTAGCTACCTTCACCGTATTCATCGGAAGACAAATCTGTAAAGGTGGCAAAGGCACCGGCGGTAATACCGCTGTCAAACTGCTTTGAGAAATCGACAGTGACACCGATATCTTCAGTCAGGTATTGGCCCGCGCTAATCTTGAATAAAGTATTTGGCAACCAATCCCATTGTGGCTGATAGTAGCCGGTAACATGACCAGTCATCGCTCCGGTTTGAACGCGATATGGACGATTTGTGATTGGGTCAAATTGATCTTCTTCAGTAAAAAAACCGAAGGCAGAATCAGGATCGCGTTGTACGACATAATTGACATCCATACCTACAGCCCAGTTTGCACCCAATGGACGATACAATAGTTCACCGCCGATACCGCCAAACATCATTTCAAGGTAACCGCCATACGCTTGGCTGTACCAGTTATCGCCTAACTTATCCATCCAGGTAAGCTGGAGGTTATCAAGGCGGACAGGGTTATCACTGATATATTGGCGAACCAAGGTACGAACACGCTTCAAGTCGGTGCCATCAGGTGGCACGTCATACAAGAACTGGTCGTAGTTATCATAGATATTGAAGTAAACCGAGCCGCCGAGTTCAAGGTTATCAGTAAACCAGTAGTTTGCACCGGCATTGATACCAATATTGAACATGTAGAAATCTTCTGACCCACCGATTGATTGCTGCAGAGTCGGGGAAATATTGACATCCCAGCGTTTGCTTGGCTCAGCAACCAGTGTGCCTTCAGGCTCGCTCGGTACAGATACCGAACTGCTGTCTTCAACGCTCGCGCCGATGTACTCAACATTGGCAACTTCACCGAATTTTTCGGCATCGATATGGGTTTCGGTAATCGCTTGATGATTGCTGGTTTCAATCAACCGATACTCAGCAACATCTGGGCCTCGGTTTGCTAATACGGTTGCAGCTCGTTCATGTGCCTCATTGCGATCGCGGTATTTATTCTGATCGGCACTGACCGTAACACTCTTATCATCGTAGTGAATAGTCGGGTTCTTATAGCCCGCAATAGTGTGCAGCTCGTCAGCAAGAACCTGCCATTCCGCATTGGTAAGCTCAGGCTCGTTTGATGAGCTTTGGCTTCTAGGGGCATAGTTCGGGGCTGGCTCATCTTGCCAGCCTGACTTCAGGCTATTGAAGTTGGTATATAGAGTGAATCCGAGTGATAGTGTGTTACCTCTTTCGTAACTTAAACGTACGTCTCCCCAATTATTAATGCGATACAAGGCTCCTACATTAATATGGCTACTTTGTGGGATTGGAATATCAGCGTATTTTACTTGATAATCGCCCTTGTAATCATTAGCGTCATATTCCAGCTTAAACCTCAGAGGCTTAAATGGTGTCTGATACTCAATTCCTCCAAAAAGAGATGTTGGCCCTTTAAACATAGAGTTGAAATCAGTTGTCCCCCATTGCTTATCCATGGAACCTTGTCGCTCACAGTCACTAGTGCAAAATGGATTCCCGATATTATCACTATTTCCAATATAACCCCATGCAATTCCAAAGGTTAAATCTACAGGGCCAAAATTTTTTGTTGCGGCAAAATATTCACTATCGAATAAACCTGTTCCACCAAAATCTCTCAAGCCGAATGAAGTTTCGGGTAACCAGTATGTTTCTTGAAGTAACCTAACTTTTAGATCAATTCCTTTATCATGGAGTTTATTATCACCACTAAAATCTGGATTATCAGTTGAATAAATGTTATGAACTTTACTATAGCGAATAGTGGTCTCTAACCACGGAAATAATTGTAGAGAAACACTATAAAATCCGTAGTCATCATTATTGGTAATATTGAAATTAAATTCACCTTCAGAAGCCATTCGTGCTGTAGGCATTTGCATCAAGCCGACGCCACCAAAGTCAGACTGTGATGGCTTTAATACCGGGTAACTAAACTCATCGGCATTTGCTGAAAACACAGGCAGGATTGCCAATGCAATAGCAGACAGTTTGAAGAAGCGAATAGGTGCTTGAGCAAAAATATTGATTCCTTTGTTTGACATGATTACAGCACCTTGTTCCTTAGCAAGTTAATCATTTCCTGGTTGAGCGACTGGTAGCCACTCGGTAAATTGCCATAGCCGATAAAAATGGTCGCTCCAGGAGCAACGTCCATATGATCGCTATTCCAGTAAGCAATAGGGTGTTGTTCTACCTTGCCATCTGGCTGAATCACCACCACATAATCTTTTTGGTGATTGTCAATTAATGCTGTTTTATCTAGGTATTGCTTTGCCGATAAACGTGGCTGCCAATGGAGTGTGGTTGGTTTTTGCGTGGCCCCAATGATCAACACATCATTGGGGCGATTGGCTAAATAAAGATGATAATCTCCATTGAGCAAAGGGTTTAATTTTTTGTTCAACCTAATGGCATCAAAATCAAGCGCGATAAACTGCCTAGTGTATATGATGTTATCGCTTATCCATCGTTCATTGGCCTTAAGGCTCGCTTTCAATGCAAAGCTGGTCGGCTCTTTATCAACAAGCTGGTCGATGAGTTTAAGAACCGTTGATTTGTTCTCTGGTTCAGTGGCTGTGCTCAAAGTACTCCCGAGCCAGAAAATATTATCGGCGCGAAGGGGATTGTTTTGCCCACGACTATTCTTTGTTAATTGAGAAGCATTTGTTAGCTGCGTAGCAATATTGTCGCTAACCACTTGGCTCAAACGAACAGGCTCTAAATAGCTTAAAGACCATGCTTGAGCTTTATCTGGGCTGTAAATAGTGACATTCAACGTTTTCTGAGTGTTATTCGCAGCAATTGCTGATGGATTAAACGAGACTACCGTTAAAAATATGAGTAGTGATGGCATTGCTCGTTGAATAAATCTAAAAAAACTCACGATATTATCCCTAGGCAAATGGTTTAAGTTGAATCAGTTCGATATAAGGCAGATTGGGAGCCAGTTTTTGTTTGCTTTTAATGACGGCTCCGTTGCTTGGATCTATCCACCAGTGATTGTCGTATTCAATACCTAGGGTAGGGATAGAGACACGCTCGATATAATGCTTGCTTGGCTTACTGCTATCGTTGATATCAAGCTGTTCGCTAGCAATGAAGGCAAATTCACTTTTTACCGGATAGCCAAAATGATACCCAGGTTGCCAATCAATAGTATGCTGCCAATGGGTTGGGGTAGTGGCTAAGTGCAGCCCCAAAGCGAGTGGGTCAGTTTGATTGCTACGGCTGCTTACAAGATTACCTGATGGTAAGTTGAGGGTTTTGATTATCCGACCGTTTTCTGTGATAAGCATCCCTTTGTCAGCAGATACCCACTTAAGCTGAGTATATGATGGATTTACTGAGCTTGACGTCGATAAATCTGTTAAGTCGGTTAAACCAAGCGTCACACTATTTTCAGCAAAAGCCAGTACCATAAAAGCCTGTGGGCCATCATCAACACGGGCATACATACTGGCATAAGGCAGCTGGTTGATTTCTTTTGCACTTAAGGCGATATCTTTGTCACCAAAAAAGGCAAGATTAACGGTGTCGTTAACATCATTAAACTTCTGGCTGCACCCTGTAAGTGCTAGTAAGAGAAGTAATGCAGTGGAACATTGTCGAAACATGGAGGTAGCATCCAAATTGCTCAATTGAGGTAAATAGAGTGTTTCAGAATAAGGTGTCAGACTAAGGTGGTCGCTGTCTAGTCGCTGTTGAGTAAATTTCAGGTCAATTAACAAAATTAACCGCGCAATAAAGCGCGGTTAATCACAATCAACTCAAACTTTAATTGGTTAAAGAATTACTGAGTTGCTGTTGCTGTCGTTGTTGTGCTTGTGCTGCCGCCAGAATCGGCGACCGCAACACCAGCAACAGCAACTGCTGCACCGACTGCAACGGTAGTTGCTGTAATACCACCAGCTGCTGCTGCGGTCGCGCCTGCTGTACCTGCTGCTGCACCAGTTGTAGACGCAGTTGCACCTGCAGTCGTCGCAGTAGAAGATGCTGTACCGCCAGTTGTCGCAGCAGTAGTACCTGTTTCAGTCGCTGCGAAAGTTGCACCACTTAGTGATAGCGCAGCAATCATTGCCAAAGCTGTTGTTTTCATCCCATTCCCTTACTTGTTGGTCAAAAGTAACAGTTACGTATATAAAAAAATATAAATCAAGCGATTCCCGCCTTCTATGCAATGATATTGCGATTAACACAAATCCGCAATGCATCTAGCTAATTGTCATAAAAGAGTTTTATGAATTCTTAAACTCAGGAGCCTCAAAAAGAGAAGTTACTCCCAAAAATAGTGAGTAACTTACTGATAAAGATCACCTTGAGGAGGATTTAGGTGTGCTACTTGGGTCCTAGCGATTTTATAACGTTTTTGAAAGCTTCTGAATGGCAGGTAAGTTGTTAAAAATCAATGAGGTAAAAATGCTTCTTAAGGTTTTGTGAAAGTAAGCGACAAAATTCATATTCCTATCAACATAAAAAATGTGTAAAATCATCAACCATATTTGAAGGGGGGAAACCTCATCATTTAAGTTGAAATTTGACATTTCGACGTAACAAACTTGCGGTAGTGTACCTCGCACTCAAAAATTGACGGTCATTAGGAACCACAACCTAAGGGCGGTAGCATGCCTAAACCACTCTGGTCGTTAAGCTGACCGTTGTATAAATTAGCAAAGTTTCTCTTGTTTGGACCCAGAACATCCGTTCATCTTTAGCTGATAGCTGATAGCTGATAGCTGATAGCTGATAGCTGATAGCTGGGTCAACCAACGGTAGTTTCACTTTTTGTTTTAATCATTTTATCTTCGCTGATCGCTGATCGCTGATCGCTGATCGCTGATCGCTGACTTTTTATTTCTTCTTTCAACTTTTTCGAAAAAAAATATGCATTTCACAAAGAAGCTCCTAATACCGGCAATGGCAACAGCCATGCTGGCGGGCTGTACAGTGCCCGGTTCACACTTAAATATAGATGATAAAAATGTCGTTGCTTCTCAACAAGAAAGAGACAGTGACATATCTGAACAGGTGAATGTCTACCCGCTAACAGCCAGCGCAGTAAGGCAATTTAAAGCGCCGGCTGTATACTCAAAGGCAAATCCGGCAATAGACGCTGAGATTGCGCGCTATCAGTACCGGATTGGACCTGGTGATATCTTAAATATCACCATTTGGGACCACCCTGAGCTGACCATTCCTGCGGGCTCTTATCGGAGCTCAGCAGAAGCGGGTAACTGGGTACACGCTGATGGCTCAATCTTTTATCCTTATATCGGTTCTGTGCGTGTAGAAGGTAAAACGGTTACCCAAGTACGGGATGAAATTGCTTTACGGTTGGCGGAGTTTATAGAAAGCCCACAAGTGGATGTTAATGTTGCGTCTTTCCGCTCGCAGAAAACCTACATTACGGGTGAAATAAATCAGCCGGGCCAGCAGCCAATTACTAATGTGCCATTAACGTTATTGGATGCGGTTAACCGTGCTGGCGGCCTAGCAGAGAGTGCTGATTGGCGTAACGTGACGCTTACCCGAAATGGCATGGAAGAAAACGTCTCACTTTATGCGCTAATGCAACGCGGCGATTTAACCCAGAACCGATTATTACGCCCTGGTGATATTGTTCACGTACCACGAAACGATGCGCAAAAAGTATTTGTAATGGGTGAAGTGAATAACCCACAGCTACTTAAAATTGATCGTAGCGGTATGAGCCTAACCGAAGCGTTGAGTCATGTTGGTGGTATTAATGAGCTTGAAGCCGATGCCACCGGTATATTCGTCATCCGTGGCAATGAGCTATCAACCAATGATGAAAGCCAGCCATTGGCAAATATTTACCAGCTGAATATTAAAGATGCATCAGCCTTGGTGATCGGTACCGAATTTGAGTTACAGCCTTATGATATTGTTTATGTAACAGCCGCACCGATTAGTCGTTGGAATCGAGTAGTGCGTCAATTGTTACCAACTATTACTGGCTTTAATGAGCTAACTGAAGGTGCACTTCGAGTGAGGGATTGGTAATAGACTCTGAAATGCCAAGCTTCTAGTTCCTTTGTATAGTCTAGATAAACTCATAAGTTGAATAGGCGTAATATGTTAATATGCAGAATCTATTTTTATGATTTAGGCTCTGCAATAAACTCAGATAAATATTTATGAATGTTAATCAGAACATAAACAACCAGAACGATTCAGATGCAATCGATTTGGGAAAACTTTTCGGTGTATTGCTTGATTATCGCTGGATAATTATTGTCACAACATTTTTGTTTGCAACTATTGGCGTGGTTTACGCGCTTTTAGCAACGCCAGTCTATAAAGCAGATGCATTAGTTCAGGTAGAAGAAAAAAGTTCAGGAGTACCTGGGCTTTCTGACATTTCTGAAATGTTTGCATCAGAGTCTTCTGCTGATACCGAAATTCAAATTATTAAATCCCGTATGGTATTGGGTAATACGGTTGATAAGCTCAACCTCACTGTAAATGTTGAACCAAAGTATCTGCCGATTATTGGTAAAGGTTTAGCAAGATTAAAAGATGAAGACAAACCGGTCGCGATCATTTCAAAGCTGGAGCTTCCACACTCGCTAATGGGGGAGAAGCTTCTTTTCACGGTTGAAACTGACCAGAGCTATACTTTTTCTTTTGACGGTGAAGAACTAATTACGGGGCGTAAAGGTGAATTGTCAGAAGCTGGAGACATTTCGATTTTAGTGTCAGATATTATAGCAGCTCCTGAAACTGAATTTACCGTAGTTAAGCGTGCTCGCTTAGTCACCATTAGTGAATTGCAAAAAAAAGTTAGAGTTTCTGAACAGGGTAAAAAAACTGGCATTCTTAGATTAACTCTTGAGGGTGAAAAACCTCATGATATTCAGAAGGTACTCAATAGCATTACTGAAGATTACTTAATGCAGAATATTGATCGTACTTCCGCAGAAGCGGAGAAGAGCCTACAGTTTTTACGTGGTCATTTACCTGATATTAAGCAGCAGTTAGATGAGTCTGAAGCAAAGTTAAATGCCTATAAGCTTGAAAATGATTCTGTGGACTTAGCCCTAGAAGCTAAATCTGTGCTTGATACTATGGTAACGGTAGAGGCGCAGCTCAATGAACTAACCTTCAAAGAATCTGATATCGCCCAGCGCTTTACCAAAAGTCATCCTGCTTATGTCTCGTTACTAGAAAAACGTCAAACTTTAGAAGGCGAAAAAGCGCGTATTGATCGTATGGTCTCTCGTATGCCAAGAACCCAGCAAGAAGTGATTCGCTTAAGCCGAGATGTCGAAGTTAATCAGGCGATTTACTTGCAGTTGGTTAACAAGGTTCAAGAGCTAAACGTCATGAAGGCTAGTGCGGTTGGTAATGTCCGTATTCTGGATAACGCCGAGACCTTGGAAGAAGCAGTTAAACCTAAAAAAGCCATTATCGTTATAATTGCTACCATGTTAGGTGGTGTATTGTCAGTAGCATTTGCGTTGGTGAAACAAGCTTTCCACCGTGGCGTAGAAAATCCAGATGAAATCGAAGCCATCGGCTTACCGGTTTATGCCAGTGTGCCAATGTCAGATTGGCAGATTGAACTGGAGAAAAAGCAAAAGGGTAAAAAGCAGCTATCGGTACAAGATACCCTGTTAGCGGTGTCTAACCCTGCAGACTTGTCTGTCGAAGCATTGCGAAGTCTGAGAACCAGCTTGCATTTTGCCATGATGGAAGCGAAGAATAACATCATAATGATTTCTGGTCCGAGCCCTGGTATTGGTAAATCATTTGTCTCTGCCAACATGGCGGCAGTCGTTGCAAAATCAGGCCAGAAAGTGTTGGTTATTGATGCTGATATGCGCAAAGGCCGAATGGAAAAACAGATGGCAATAAATCCTAAACCAGGGTTGTCTGATTTCTTAAGCGGCCAAACCAGTATTGAAAGTCTAATCAAGCAACCAGGTGTTGAAGGCATGGACTTTATTGGTCGAGGTGAAGTGCCACCAAATCCATCAGAGCTGCTAATGCACCCGCGTTTTAAAGAGTTGATGGACTGGGCATCAGAAAATTACGATATCGTTATTGTTGATACCCCACCAATTTTGGCTGTAACTGACCCTGCTATTGTTGGTGCCCATGCGGGTACCACACTGCTAGTGGGACGTTTCAGTCAAAATTCAGTGAAAGAAATTGAAGTGACTAAACAGCGTTTTGAACAAAATGGTATTGAGATTAAAGGTTTTATTCTTAATGCCGTTGTTCGTAAAGCTAGTAGTTATTATGGTGGAAACTACGGTTATTACAACTATAGCTATAGTAATTCAAAATAAATAAACATCAGGAAGGAAATAATAATAGAGGCGCCAATTTGGCGCCTCTATTATTTATAAGCCTGATTTATGAATTTAGAAAATTATAATTAGGATTTAAAGATGACAAAAAAACGTGTCCTCACGGTTTTTGGTACTCGCCCAGAAGCAATTAAAATGGCACCGCTAGTTCATGCACTAGCTGGTGATGAGCGTTTTGAAGCCAAAGTGTGTGTGACTGCTCAGCATCGAGAAATGCTTGATCAAGTTTTAGACCTTTTTGAAATTAAGCCGGACTTTGATCTGAACTTGATGAAAGTTGGTCAAACACTCAATGATGTAACTGCACGAATTTTGCTTGAGCTAAAACCAGTATTGCAAGAGTTTAAACCAGATGTGGTTTTGGTCCATGGTGATACTGCAACTACTTTTTCAGCAAGCCTCGCAGCATATTATGAACAAATTGCTGTCGGTCATGTAGAAGCCGGCCTTCGCACTGGTAATATTTATTCGCCTTGGCCAGAAGAGGCAAACCGGAAACTAACGGGTGCTTTGACTAAATATCACTTTGCACCGACAGATACTTCTAAGCAGAACTTAATTAATGAAAATTATGATCCATTGAATATTTCAGTCACTGGCAATACGGTAATTGATGCTTTATTGATGGTAAAAGACAAGATTGATACTGACAAAGATTTAAATGCAACTTTAGCTGCTCAGTTCCCATTCTTAGATAACAATAAGAAACTAATCTTAGTAACTGGACACCGACGTGAAAGTTTTGGTGGTGGATTTGAACGTATTTGTCAGGCTCTGGCTGAAACAGCAAAGTCGCATCCTGAAAGCCAAATTCTATACCCGGTTCACTTAAATCCAAATGTGCGTGAACCAGTGAAACGCATACTATCTGGTGTCGATAATATTCATTTGATTGAGCCTCAGCAGTACTTGCCGTTTATTTATTTAATGAGTCGCGCTCATATCATTTTGACTGACTCTGGCGGTATTCAAGAAGAAGCCCCTTCATTAGGCAAACCGGTTTTAGTAATGCGTGATACGACAGAACGGCCTGAAGCTGTTGCTGCTGGTACCGTGAAATTAGTTGGTACTGACGTTGAGGAAATTATCATTCATTTAAATACCTTGCTTACTGATACTCAAGCGTATCAAGCAATGAGTTATGCCCATAACCCTTATGGTGATGGTAAAGCTTGTCAGCGCATTCTCGATGTATTAGCCAAATAATATTTAAAATTAAAACAAAAAATAGGGATTAAAAATGTCTTTCGAAACAGTTTCCGTAGTTGGATTAGGTTATATTGGCTTACCAACAGCAGCGATGTTTGCATCACGTAAAAAGAAAGTCATCGGTGTTGATGTAAGTCAACACGCAGTTGACACTATTAATCAAGGTAAGATTCATATTGTTGAACCTGATCTTGATATGATCGTGAGTGCTGCAGTTAGCGAAGGGTATTTAAAGGCGGTTACTACACCTGAGCCTGCAGATGCGTTTTTAATTGCAGTACCAACGCCTTTCTTACCTTGCCAAGAAGGAGAGGTGCCTGCACCTGATCTTTCATACATTGAGGCCGCAAGTGAAGCGATAGCACCAGTATTGAAAAAAGGTGATTTGGTTATCCTTGAGTCAACATCGCCAGTTGGAGCAACAGAAAAAATGGCTGCATGGCTGGCAGAGATACGCAAAGACCTAACTTTCCCACAGACACATGGCGAGGAAGCTGATGTAAATATTGCCCATTGCCCTGAACGGGTCCTTCCTGGCCATGTAGTTCGCGAACTTGTTGAGAATGACCGTGTTATTGGTGGTATGTCTGCACGTTGTTCACAACGTTCAGTAGAGTTATATAAAACCTTTGTTCTTGGTGAATGTGTAGTAACTAACGCACGTACAGCAGAAATGGCAAAACTGACTGAAAACAGTTCTCGTGATGTGCAGATTGCTTTTGCTAATGAGCTATCAATTATCTGTGATAAGCTAGATATTAATGTGTGGGAATTGATTGCACTTGCTAACCGCCACCCTCGTGTAAACATCTTACAACCTGGACCAGGTGTTGGTGGACATTGTATTGCCGTCGATCCATGGTTTATCGTATCTAAAACACCTGATGAAGCACAAATAATTCATACTGCTCGAAAGGTTAATGATGGGAAACCTGATTGGGTTATTGATAAAGTAAGAATGGCGGTCGCCGATTGTTTACAAACAGATAACGATAGAACGGCAAGAGAGTTAACTATTGCATGCTATGGGCTAGCTTTCAAACCTGATATTGATGATCTACGTGAAAGTCCTGCAATGTTAATAACACAAAAAATAGCTGATATTCATAGTGGACGAGTAATTGCTGTTGAGCCTAACATTAATTCATTACCTTCTAAATTAGAACATGTTGAATTAGTGCCATTTGAGTTGGCAAAACAAGAAGCTGATATTCACGTGATTCTTGTAGATCATAAAGAATTTAAAGCTGATATAAACCTACCAAATGGGTTGATTATTGATACAAAAGGGATTGTTGATTAATGCTTTCAAAAGGCTTAACTAGTAAAGTTGAAGCCATTATAGCCACCGGTTTACCCGGTGGTTATAAAGTCTTGTTGTTCTTAGCACTTCAATATTTTTTTGGTATTGGTGTTTTAGGTCATATTGCTTCTTGGTTTTCAATAGCACAAATTTTATCCTATTTTAGTGCTATTGGCTGGTGTACACTTATTTTAGTTAGGGTTCCTAAACTAAGTAATGAGAAAGATCGAGTAACTGAATTTAATAAACTTGCGCTGATGAGTTTTACTTTGTTAAGTATTATAATAACTGGCATGTTATTAGTCGGCAAATTTATGAATTTATCCAGTGAAACCTCATCAATTATCTTTCTTCTTGTGGGTTGGTCAACATATCAACTACCAAGACATTATTTTTTAGCTTTAAGACATTATAGAAAAATTATAGCTTTTGATGTTGTTTTGATTATCTTAACCTTATCATCAATTTGTTTTGTTCCGGATTCATCGGTTAGTAAAGTGATAGGCTTTAATTTATTAATTATATCAATAGCTAGCTACATTTTTATCTATAATAAGCAAGCGAAATTTAAATTTAGTAAGCCTGAGTTCAAAGGGGTTGAATTTGGATTCACAAATTTTTTAACTGGTGGTATAACGCTTAGTATAATACCAATAGCTAAATTTTTTGAGGGTGAAGAGTTAGCAGGTATAATCTCAATATTTATTACCATTACAGCAATATCACTACTGCTACCGAGAGCAATTTCACTAAATCAACTACCGTTATTATCAGCATCTATTAGTGATAAGGTAAAGAGTCTAAATCTGACCAAAGTAATGGTTCGTGATGTTAGAGTTGTTAATGTTGTAACGAATTTGATTAACGTAGGTATTGCCTTAGTAATTTTATATCTTTACTCTCCAGAGCAATATTATTATAAGTTGGGACTAGTCTTTTTGTTGTTAATTATCCAAAGCTTTATAAATACATTGAGTCTGGTTGATTCAAATGTAATAATGGCCGCCGAACAAAGTAGAACTTCTCTTTTGATTAATTTAAAATCATCGCTTATATTCTTTTCTGTAGTAATTACGTTGATTTTTTATCCTACAGAGTTATCTTTTACTATCGTATGTCTTGTATTAATATTTAGCTCACTTTATAGGCTGAGTATGGTCAATAGAGAATCCAAAAGAACACTATGTCTGTAACTAAATTATATAGAATTGGAAATAAATTACATAGATTAAAGGTACCTTGTGCGGCTATTATCTTTAAGGCAGTAATTAGGATTATCTTTAATTGTGCTGTTGACCCTCGAACAGAAATAGGGGAAGGAAGCTTTTTTGCGTATGGAGGGATTTCTGTAGTAGTACATAAAAGATGTGTCATTGGTAAGAATGTAACTATTTCTCAATGCGTAACAATTGGTGGTCGTTCTGGTTATGAAAATGTGCCGATAATTGGTGATGATGTTTATATCGGTGCTGGAGCAATTATTCTAGGTGGTATAACAATTGGCAAGGGAGCTACTATTGGAGCTGGCTCTGTTGTCTTATCAGATATTGCTGATAATGAAATATGGGCAGGTGTGCCAGCAAAAAAGATCAAATAAACTTTACTTTCTAATAACATTAAATTTTTAACTATCTAATTGACGTTTATTTCTACCAGGAATTTGTCATTGTATTAATGTTTATGTAGTTAAACTCGTGTAGGTAGGTTTACGTTTGAAAATAAGTAATAAAATAGACGGTTCAATTCTTGTTTCACCGTTATCTTTTGTGATAATAACAGCTATTCTTTTTTCATTAGCGGTTCTAGAAAATCCACTTAATTGGGTTGCTGCTTATGGGTGGAGTGGGAACATATCATATGACATTGTTACGGTTTATTTAACCAGTATAATTTTGGGTATTTTGATTGGTAGTGTTGCATCACGAACTAGGTACTCAAATGGTATTAGTTTTAATTTTAATCTAAAGTATTTATGGTATCTTTTTTACTTTGCTGCATTCTTCCAAGTATGCAAGTTTATAAATGTTGGCGATATTCCTCTTTTTGGAAACCCTCATAGTAGATATTTACTCACCTTAGGTGGTTTTGAAGATTACCCGACACGTCTAATAGCACCATTAGCGATTTTATTTTTTTTGGCATACCTAAAGACTGACTCAAGGAAGTTTTTAATACCTGTAGTTGTTGGTTTTTTTCTAAATTTTTTATTTCTTCAAAGACAAGAAGTTCTAAATGTAATATTAGGTTGTTTACTTGTTTTTCTATTTACAAGGAAAGTTAAGATTATCTCTGTAGTCTTATATATCCTAGGTGGTTTTTTTGCTGTTTATTTGCTTATTGGTGTTGGAGCCGTATTAAGGTTTGGTGCCGATCAGTTATCTAGTAGTGTTGGGTTATATGAGCTTCCTCTATGGGTTGTTCATGCAGATTTAACATCTGCTTATATTTTTGGTCAATCTATATTGGAAGATTTATCCGGAGATTTATTATACGGTAAATACTCATTTGGCGCTTATATTTCAATATTTATTCCAGATTACTCTGAACATGGTGCTGAATTTATTAGGAAATATTTTACAGACAAAGATACCGCACAATCTATAGGAGTGCCCTTTTCATATTTTATTGATTTTGGATATTATTCATTAATTCCATTATCTATGTTAAAAGGCTTTCTTTTGTCAATATATTATAATAATTCCATTCGTGAAAAAAAGGCATCAGATATAACAATATATATCATATTATATTTGAATGCTTTGTGGTCAGTTCGGTCAGGTATAATAATAATTTCACCAATAGTCTTATATATCATTATTGCTATATTTGTTTTCAAGAAATTTAATCGTACACCCTATATATCTGGCAGAGATATTATTACACTATTATTTCTATCAACATTTGTTTTATCTTTAGGTGCCTTAGCTATAAGGATTTAATTTAATGAAGTTAATGTATTTTTTTGGTATGGTATGAAAAAGCATATAAATTTAATGATCGGTACAAATTACCATGGACAAGGTGGTATTGCTACTGTAGTACAAGTTTTGCGTTCAATGAAATTATGGGATGAATGGAATGTGAGATACATTAATACCCATTCATCATCAAATAAAACTAAACTTTCATCGATAATATTGTATTTGACGAGTTTGTTTAAAATATTTTTAGCTCACTTATTTAATAATGTTGGTGTTTCTCATATACACATGTCTTCGCGAGGCAGTTTCATTAGGAAGTCCCTGATAGTTAGGTTGTGTAAAATTTTAGGTTCAAATGTAATCATCCATTTACATGGTTCAGAGTTTCAAATTTTTTATAATGAAGAATCAGGTAGCTTTCAACAAAAATATATAAGAAATACTTTCAACAAAGCCGACTCTGTTATCGTTCTCTCTACCCAATGGGCTAGTTGGATGCATACCATTGTAAACGACATTAATAAAGTTTCTGTTGTTTATAACGCTGTCCCTAGTCTTAAACTTGACAGAAGTAATGTAGTTAAGGGGCAAGTTCTATTTTTAGGGCGATTAGGTAAAAGAAAAGGCGTTGATGATCTCATTATGGCATTTAAAAAAGTCGTGAGTTCAGTTTCTTATGCCAAGCTTTTGCTTGGAGGCGATGGCCCAATTGAGCAATATAAAGATAAGATTAGTGAATTAGGATTAACTGATAACATCGAGTGTATTGGTTGGGTTGCTGGCGAGCATAAAGCCAACCTGTTGAATGCTTCTGATGTATATGTACTACCTAGTTATAATGAAGGTTTTCCTATGGGAGTGCTCGAAGCTATGTCATCAGGTGTTGTAGTAGTTTCTTCAACAGCTGGAGGAATACCTGATGCAATTACTAACAAAGAGGAAGGGTTACTCATTGAACCTGGCGATATTGATGCATTAGCGGAAGCTTTGGTTGAAATGATTACTAATCGCGTACAAAATCAAGAACTTTCAAATAGAGCCAAAAACAAGTTTGATAATTGCTTTAGTATTAATGCTATTGAACCGCAGTTGGAAAAAATATATAAAGAACTTAGCATGGAAGTAATATGAGTAATCTCGAGATAGACCAATATACAAAGCTAGTTTTAGAAAGTATAAAATCAGACGATTACGCAGGCTATGATCCATTTGATGGACTAAACAGTAATTTTTTCAAAGCTTTCCCCAGTTTAAAAAATAGTTTATTTGGACTTTTTTTTTTACAATTAAATAAAAGATCTCCTTTTAACTTTAGAAAACTGTTAGGTGTGGAAAAAAAACGGAATCCAAAAGGAATTGGTATTATAATTTTAGGCTTGTTGCAAGATTATTATCGCACGAAAGATAATAGCTATTTAATTGAAGCTCGAAATTTAGCAGATTGGCTTTTAACTAAACGTTGTGATGCTAATGATTGGCAACATAGCTGCTGGGGTTACCATTTTGATTGGAAAGCCCGGGCTTTTTATGTACCGACTGGAAAACCGAATATAATTACGACATGCTATATATCTAGGGCTTTATACGAGTTGGGGTGTGTTACTGAAAATAAAACTTACTGCGATATTGCTCTTGATTCGGCATACTTCATATCAAAAGTGCTTTATACGGAAGTAAATGGAAACTCTTTTTATGCTTATATACCTGGTGAATTAGCTTTCGTACACAATGCTAGTCTCTGGGGAGCTGCTTGGGTTGCTTTTGCTGCAAAAAAACTCGAAGATGATGACTTACTTGAAGAAGCTTTAAAAGTTACAAGAGAATCAACTAACGCACAAAATAATGATGGTTCTTGGGCTTATGGATTAAGGTCTCATCATCAATTCATAGATGGTTTTCATACTGGATATAATTTAGAAGCATTATTATTAATAAAGGAATCATCTGGTTCAAAAGAATTTGATAGTCATATAGAAAATGGTCTAAATTTTTATTTAGACAACTTCTTTACTGATGATGGAATTGCAAAGTATTATAATGACAATATATATCCAATCGATATGCATAGCTTCTCGCAGGCTATTATTACTTTAATTAAAGTCGGTGGAAAGAAAGAAGACTTAATATTGTGTGATAAGCTGGTCGATTTTGCTACGAGAGAATTATTTATTAGTAATGATAATCAATTTATTTACCATAAAACAAAATACATAACTAATAAAATAAACTATACACGTTGGACTCAAGCTTGGTCCTATTATGCTTTATCACTTTATAATAACAGTAAGTAACAATTATGAGCCGTATTGATTTTCTAAATACATCTATGGATGTTTTATCTATGGATGAGACTGTCCACGAAATTAAGACAAGAATTGATGATAAACGATTTACTCAACATGTTGTAGTTAATGTTGCAAAAATTGTTAATTCACGAAAAGATATTCAGTTAAAAGAGTCTGTGGAGTCATGTGATATCATAAATATTGATGGTATGGGTGTCGTATGGGGAGCTCGTGCTCTTGGATATGAAATTCCTGAAAGAGTTGCAGGTGTAGATTTATTTCATAACCTGATAGCTATGAGTGCCAAGAATGATCTTCCCGTATATTTGCTCGGTGCTAAAGAAGAAGTTGTTTCAGAAGTAAAAGAAAAGCTATCAATACTCTATCCAAATATCAATGTTGCTGGTTATCATCACGGATACTTTTGGGATAATGAGGAAGATGTTGTTAAACAAATAAAAAAGTCTGGAGCTAGATTGTTGTTTGTTGCCATTACTTCACCTAAAAAAGAAAATTTCATCAATAAGTGGAAGGAACAACTAGGCGTTGATTTTGTGATGGGTGTCGGTGGCACTTTTGATGTTGTTGCTGGAAAAGTCAAACGTGCCCCTGTTTGGATGCAAAATGCTGGATTGGAATGGCTGTACCGCGTAATTCAAGAGCCAAGAAGAATGTGGAAAAGATACTTGGTTACTAATAGCAAATTTGCTTCTTTATTATTGAAAGAATTACTTCGTAAAAAGTTCAAGTCAAATTAAATGGTGTGCTTATGAAATACCAACAAGGAGTTTTACAAAGTCGTCAGACTACTGTTGCAATGTTTACTAGATTTGCAGATTCAATAGTAATATTAGCTAGCTCTATTTGGGTGGCGTATTATTTTGTCGAGTTAACAGATGCCGCTAATTATTTGGCTGCATTTATTGCGATGCTATCATTTTACGCTATCTGCGAATTACAACATTTTTATGTGTCATGGCGTACAACCCCATTTCGTATGGAAGCATGGCGGTTAAGTGTTAATTGGCTTTTTGCCTTCTTGGTCGCGAGTAGTGCCGACTCAATGCTGCACTTTGACATGTTCTCGTCAATTACCCATCAATTGACTTGGTTTGGTTCAACTTGGGTTGTCTTATTGTTGTACCGTCGTTTATTAAAAATGATACTGCGTGCCGCACGTGGTCGCGGTTATAATACAAGGCAAGTTGCTATTGTTGGTGCAGGACGTTTAGGTCAAGAGCTTGCGAAACGTATAAATCGCTCGCCTTGGATGGGGCTGAATATTGTGGGGCATTATGACACAACAGACTACGTAGAGTCAGAGCATACTTTACCGGTTGCACAAGTTCATGGGGATCTTGAGCAACTTGTATTAGATGCAAAAAATGGCCTTATTGACAAGGTGTACATTGCGCTGCCTGTTTCAAAGCAATCTTATATTGCCTCTCTAGTCAATGAACTAGCTGATACAACTTGTTCAGTTATGTACCTCCCTGATGTTTTCACTTTTGAACTTTTGCATTCCAGAAGTGATAATTTAGGTGGTTTGCCTGTGATTAGTATTTATTCTTCACCAATGGATGGTTCTAACCGTATTTTGAAGCGCTTTTTTGACCTTGTTGTTGGTAGTCTCATTTTGTTGTTGATTTCCGTTCCTATGCTGGTGATTTCCTGTGCGGTTAAATTGACATCTCCTGGTCCTGTATTCTTTAAACAACATCGTTATGGTATAGATGGTCAAGCTATCAAGGTTTGGAAATTCCGTTCTATGAACGTGATGGAGAACGGTGATAAAGTTACTCAAGCTAAAAAGGACGATAACCGCCTTACTCCGATTGGTAGTTTTCTTCGTCGAACTTCACTAGATGAATTACCTCAGTTTATTAATGTGATTCAAGGTAGTATGTCAATTGTTGGCCCACGCCCTCACGCAGTTGCTCACAATGAGGAATATCGTAAGCTGATTAACGGTTACATGTTACGTCACCTTGTTAAGCCAGGTATCACCGGATGGGCTCAAATCAATGGCTGGCGAGGTGAAACCGATACCTTGGATAAAATGGAAAAACGTATCGAGTTTGACTTAGACTATATCCGTAACTGGTCTGTGTTTCTTGATGTAAAAATTGTATTTTTAACTATTTTTAAAGGGTTTATAGATAAAAATGCGTACTAAAGAAATAAAATTATGTGTTAAATCTTGACTTTAAAGGCAATTAGAAATTTAGTCACTATTCAGAATGGTTTGCATAATTAAAATTACTACCTAGTTAATGATGAACTACCATTTTTGTCTATTATTAAATAATCATTTGTAAATTATAGATGTTTTCGCTTTTACATCGTTTTATTTTGGTTTCTTAAGCAGGTTGTTTTCGGTTACGCAAGAGCTTGCTTTAAACTTTATAAACCCCGCAGCCAAGCTTTTAACTTTTAAATAATAATTATTAATTATAATATATCTAAGCTCTTATAAATCCCCAAAATCAAGGAACAACAATGAGTACAGTAAAAAAAGCTGTCATCCCAGTAGCAGGGTTAGGCACGCGTATGCTTCCGGCAACAAAAGCTATCCCAAAAGAAATGTTGCCAATCGTGGATAAACCGCTTATTCAATATATTGTCAACGAGTGTGTATCAGCAGGTATTAAAGAAATTGTCCTTGTGACCCACTCATCAAAAAATGCTATCGAAAACCATTTCGATACCTCTTACGAACTTGAAGCTACCTTGGAAAAGCGTGTAAAGCGTCAATTGCTGGATGAAGTGCAGTCTATCTGTCCTCCTGATGTGACTATTATGCACGTGCGTCAAGGCCACGCGAAAGGATTGGGTCATGCAGTGCTTTGCGCCAAACCGTTAGTGGGCGATGAGCCATTTGCTGTCGTCTTGCCTGATGTGATTTTGGATGAGTACACTGCTGATCAGTCAAGAGAAAACCTTTCGGCTATGTTGAAGCGCTTTGATGCGACAAAGGCTAGTCAGATAATGGTAGAGCCGGTACCTATGTCTGAAGTATCTAAATACGGTGTGGTTGACTGTGGCGGTGCCGAACTTCATGGTGGTGATTCTCATGCCATGACAGCAATGGTAGAAAAACCGGTTGTTGAGGAAGCGCCTTCGAATCTAGCTGTGGTTGGCCGTTATGTGCTGTCTTCAAATATTTGGCAGAAGTTGGCGATTACTCCCCCTGGTGCCGGTGATGAAATTCAGCTTACCGATGCCATTGATATGCTAATGGCAGAAGAAGCCGTTGAAGCTTTCCATATGACGGGTAAGTCTCATGACTGTGGCGATAAGCAAGGCTATCTTCGTGCATTTGTTGAGTATGGCCTACGTCATGAAAGTTTAGGCGAAGAGTTTAAAGATTACCTAAACTCACGATTTAATTCTGCTTCATCATTAAAAGCGGTTAGTTAATTTTCTGGCGCCTATTTTGAGAACTATAAGTAGGTAGCTAAGTATTGTTATTTGCAGCTATTTACGGTTTATTTTTTTTATTCAGCTTAAAGTGGAGTTTAAAATATTATACCTGAGTACAATTGGTCTATTCTCCCAAAATTAATACCATGCACTCTAACTGATAAAAGCGTTAGGCTCTTACCAAGGTTTCAAAGAGTGATTTTCTTTTTTCCACACGATTACAATAATCATGACTAGAAAATATTTCGGCACCGATGGTGTACGTGGCAAAGTGGGTGAGTACCCAATTACCCCTGATTTTGCATTGAAACTTGGCTGGGCGGCGGGACGTGTATTGTCCCGACTTGGTACTAAAAAAGTGATTATCGGTAAAGATACTCGTATTTCTGGCTACATGCTGGAATCAGCGCTAGAAGCAGGCCTTTCAGCGGCGGGTATTAATGCTATCTTGACTGGCCCTATTCCAACTCCGGCAGTGGCCTACCTGACCAAGACGTTTCGTGCGGAAGCGGGGATTGTGATCAGTGCTTCACACAACCCATATTACGATAACGGTATTAAGTTCTTCTCTGAAAGCGGTGAAAAGCTGCCGGATGAAGTCGAGCTGGCGATTGAAGCTGAGCTAGACAAAGACATTCAGTGCGTATCTTCTGACTTGCTGGGTAAAGCCAAGCGTATGGACGATGCTGCTGGCCGTTACATTGAGTTCTGTAAAGGCACCTTCCCATCAGCGTTGTCACTTGCTGGTATGAAGCTGGTAGTAGACTGCGCAAATGGTGCGGCTTACCACATTGCTCCTGCGGTATTTAGCGAGCTGGGTGCAGAAGTGATTGCGATTGGTGATAAGCCAAATGGCCTTAACATCAACGACAAGTGCGGTGCTACTTCGATGGGCATGCTGCAACAGGCTGTCGTCGAGCACAATGCTGATATGGGTATTGCCCTAGACGGTGATAGCGACCGTATTATGATGGTTGATAGCCAAGGTAATGTTATTGATGGCGACCAAATTCTGTTTGTACTTGCCAAGCAGGCATTGATCGACGGTCAGCTTAAGGGTGGTGTGGTAGGTACTCTCATGTCTAACATGGGGCTGGAAGTTGCACTTGGTAAGCTAGGTATTCCGTTTGTTCGCGCTAACGTTGGTGACCGCTATGTGATGGAGCAACTGCTTGAGCGCGACTGGTGGTATGGCGGTGAAAACTCAGGCCATGTTATTTGCCGTAACTTAGTAACCACTGGCGATGCCATTGTTGCTGCTCTTCAGGTTTTGGCAGTAGTTGCCCGCAGCGGAAAGAGCTTGGATATGCTGGTGGCTGACATGCCAATGATGCCTCAGATCTTGATCAATGTTCGTTTCGGTGGTGAAAACCAGCCGTTGGAGTCTGATATGGTTAAAGCTGCTGTGGTTGAAGCGGAAAAAGCGATGGAAGTGGGCACAGATACACCGAAAGGTCGAATCTTGCTGCGCAAATCAGGCACTGAGCCATTGATCCGCGTAATGGTAGAAGCTGAAACTGCAGAAATGGCACAGCAATGGGCTGAGCATATCGCGGAAGCGGTAAAAGCTGCTTGATTCAATACCGAGAGATGAATTTTTTAAAGTTAAAATGTCATCAGCTATTTTGGCTATCCTATTTACTTAAGCCTGCTGAATAGCGTCATTAATTTATTTAGCAGTAGTGACAGCTGCCACTCATCTTGTATTTCCGTTTTAAATAATATGATATATGGGCTTGCTACGTAAAAAGGCCCATATACACTTTCCTGCTTTACACCTCTCCTACCTCCAACCAAAATTTCCCAGAACCCAGAACCCAGAACCCAGAACCCAGAACCCAGAACCCAGAACCCAGAACCCAGAACCCAGAACCCAGAACCTATGCTAAAACGACTCCCTCTATTGCTTTACGCTATTCTGATCCTGTTTCTCTCACTTAAACCTACCGGCCCAGAGTTAGTCTCTATACCCCATATCGACAAAGTGCAGCACTTCATGGCTTACGCGGTGTTTGCCATTGTTGCGGCATATGCGGTGTCGACCAAACGCGCTTTTTACAAGTCTTGTATTGCCATTGTACTGTTTAGTGGTGTGATTGAACTTATCCAGCCTTATTTCGGGCGCGAGTGCTCGGTTTTTGATTTGCTTGCTAATTCTCTTGGTGTCGTTTTAGGCATGCTCGTTGCTGCTGTGGTGAGCAATAAACAAGTTTGGCTGTGTGATTTCCTAAACTTTAAATTGGATTAGTGTAAAAATTCCGAGTTTAGAGCAGCAAAGAGCGGTGTTTCCAATGATACTTTTTGCTATAGCTAAAGTGATATAAATACAGAGTTGTAAGAAGAGTATGAAAATTTTAATCACAGGTGGGGCTGGCTTTATTGGCTCTGCAATGGTTCGCTACCTCATTAACCATACAGATGACACTGTTATCAATGTTGATAAGCTTACCTATGCTGGAAATTTGGAGGCAGTCGCTGAGGTAAGGGATAGTCCAAGGTACGCTTTCGAACAGATTGATATTTGCAATAAATCTGCATTAGAGAAGGTGTTCACACTCTATCAGCCTGATGCAGTGATGCACTTGGCTGCTGAAACGCATGTCGACAATTCTATTGATGAGCCTGTTGCGTTTATACAGAGCAATATTGTCGGGACATTTACGCTGCTAGAAGTTGCCAGAGCATATTGGCTTCAGTTGGATGAGAAGAAGCGCTTAGGTTTTCGCTTTCTTCACGTTTCGACTGATGAGGTTTACGGCGATCTTGAACAAAATGGAGCGCCATTTACAGAAACGACACCATATGCCCCAAGCAGCCCATACTCTGCCTCAAAGGCTTCAAGTGATCATCTGGTACGAGCGTGGTACCGCACTTACGGGCTGCCAATACTGGTGTCAAATTGTTCAAATAACTATGGTCCATTTCAGCACTCTGAGAAACTCATCCCTTTGATGGTCAAACATGCATTAAATGGGCAATCTCTTCCCATCTATGGTGACGGCCAGCAAGTACGAGACTGGTTGTATGTTGATGATCATGTAAGGGCCCTTTATACGATGTTGAAGATAGGGAAGGTTGGAGAGACTTATAACGTTGGTGCGAATAATGAAGTAAGGAATATAGACCTTGTAAAAGCACTCTGTAAAATTCTTGAAGAACTGGCACCTAATAAGCCGGCCGGTGTTAAAAATTATAGAGATTTAATCACTAATATTTCTGATAGACCGGGGCATGATACACGATATGCCATTGATGCAAGCAAAATTAGAAAAGAGCTGGATTGGAAGCCTGAAGTGACTTTCACAAAAGGGATGCTTAAGACCGTTGAGTCATATCTCAACAAATTGGCGTGAAAGATATTTGGGTAGATAACAGTGGATGTCAGCCACCAGTTGTAGTCGGTGGCTGATCTAGCTATAAATAGCCTACTTTCTGAATACAGCGCGGTAAGCGTAAGATGTAAAGCAAATCATGGCTTTAATTAGGCCTAATTTTTCAATGTCACGGTAAATTTCCCACTGGCGCATTGCTTTTTTCACCTTGTTTCGAGATATCGAGTTCGGTGTGATGCGATAGTAGGTCATTGGCGTGTTTAGTACATAAGCTTTTTTGCCTGTTTTTAACAGCTTGAGCCATAGGGCATAATCTTGGCCTGTACGTAATAAAGGCATTGATATGTCGGCAAAATCGTTCTTTTTCAACATTACGGTAGAGCAGCCAAGTGTCGCTCTTTTCATCAACATATCGTTGTAGTCAAAGCCGCCTACTTGGGCTGCATCCACTGATTGTCCTGTTAATTGTGCAGATGTATCAACGATTGAATATGCTGTGAAGGTGAAGCTATGGTTGTTGTCTGACATAAAGCGTATTTGCTCTACTAGTTTTTCAGGCAACCACAGATCATCACTATCGATGAAAGCGATATATGCGCCCTTTGCGTGACTTATTGAAAGGTTTCTTGAAACAGCAGCGCCTGAATTTATCGCATTTTTGAATATTTTAACTCTATCATCATTGGCTGCAATATCATGCAAAATATCTAAAGTGTTGTCACTTGAACAGTCATCGGTGACTAACCATTCCCAGTTTGAATAGCTTTGATTTTTAATTGTGTTATAAGTGTCTTTGATATATTCAGATGAGTTAAAAGTTGCTGTAATTATTGATACTAACAATTTTTGGCCTCTTAGTTTTATTCAAACATGGGATTAGTTCAAAAGTTTCACGTAGTTTTGGTAGTGCCTGTCTGCAATTGTGTTGATGTCAAAGTTTTTACTTTGCTCCATTAGTTGGTCTGTCAACACAAGAGATTCCGCAGCCTCAATAACCTGTTCAGCGTTGCAGAAAGTCGCATTCAGCGATAGCTGTGCATAATACGGCTTTGATAAAATAGACTCAATGATGGGTTCAGATTGAAAGACTACAGGAACGCAGTTCCAGGATATTGATTCAATGACAACATTTGGCATGCCCTCTCTTTCTGAGAAAAAAAGTAGCATCGCTGCTTTTTCATAAAGGCTATCGAGTTCATCCTTCGGTAAATTTCCCGTAAACTGTATCGTACCTTCATTAATGTAATCCTCAGCGAAAGCATAGCATGAGTTATAGTAGGTTTGATCAAACTCAGGAAGGGATGGGTCATTAGGGCCGACCAGTAACAGCTTGTAGCCTTTTCTATGAAGATGGTTAGCAAAGAACTTAATGGATTCTAATGGCCGCTTCCTCGGTACAATAGCACCGACAAATACTGCAATCTTTTCGTTTTTGTTTGGTAGTATACTGTTGTTTACGAGGTTAACACCGTTCGGTATAACCTCGATGCTTATATCAGGGCATGATTGCATGTTTTTTTCATAAATGATATCAGTTAACGCGTTATTGATATCAATACGGTTCAACAATACTTTATTGATTGATCTCTTGAGGCTATTTCCAGAGAGCAAGCTATAAAAGTCATCTCTTCCATCTAACGTTGACTTCAAGAAAACTTTTATTTTGAGAAATAAACAACAAATAATGACAATACGGTGGAAGCCATGTAAGTGTATGACATCAATTTTGTTTTTTTTCAAAATGCGGAACAACCATATCAGTTTTGATAGATTGTTTTTGGGCATATTGTAAACTTGAAATAAACCATCATTATTCTTTAATTGACTTTTTTCATCAATAGCAGTGTTGTCTGATATAAATATGTTATTAACATTGTGGTTTTGGCTCAAAGTGTTAGCAAGTTTTCTTGCTTGATTTGAAGCTCCACTATAACCCCAATAATTATAAACGACGTGAGCAATATTCATTTTGATTTTTAATCTGCTTTGGTTTAAATGATGAAATGTATGCAATTATAACCCAAAAGTACATGACAAAAGGGAAGTTTCTATTTAAGTCATTCCCTAAATTCATGACTAAGAAGGCGATAAAAAAAGCATTAATAAAGTGAATCTGTGTGTTGTGACTATTCTCAATATTTCGCCTATTTATTATAGCTCTAACAATGATAAGTAAATAAAGGATAAAACCTATAAGGCCAAAATCTATTAGATTTGAAATATAGCCATTTTCAATCATTAGGCCACCAGAGGTTTCAGCTGGATTTGATGCACCGGCACCTAAACCCCACAGGAAATACAGTGGATTGTCCATTTCAGATAATGCAGTTAACCAGTTAGTAACTCGGGCATTTTTGGTATATGTTTCAATGGATATTAGATTCGATATTCGATATAGCAAATCTGGATTATTCTTTATTAATGAGAAAGCGATTGGAAGTAGCATTAATATCGATAAGCAAAATACACCTATTGTAATTTTTTCTTTCTTCATGATTCCTATAGCATAAAAATATGCCATCATAGCCAGGAAAGCCAGTAGCGCTAACCGGCTAAGAGTAAAGAAAATAAGTCCAGCGTAAATCAAAGTGGCAAACCAAAATATTAGCCATGCTTTGGTTTTATTCGTCTTTATTGCGAAATAAAAGTTAGCAGCAAGTGCGAAGCATAAGAACACTCCGTAATTGATTGGGTTTGAAAATGTTGATATTAACCTATCTCCTGCAGCTAAAGTAACATGGCTCATATCAGACTTGTCGACACCGTATATTATGCCAATGATTTCAGGAGAGAAGAATTCTATACAGCCAATAACAGAAACAACCATACCCTGTATGGCTATGATTTTGACAAATTGTTCAAATCTATCACTTGTGATGATACTACTATTAAGAAGCAATAAAAATGCGATAACTATATATCCAACTTGAAACCTAACACCATCAACGATCAGCGCTAAATTTCTTTCTCCAATGATGTGAAGTAGGCAGTAAACAGAGAAAATGCCTATCAGGAGCAAAGATTGATTCTTTTCGATGCTCTTGTTTCTCATCGAGACTAGGATTAGGAGCCCGATAACTGCTACTTGTGCTAACTCTTTAGTTATTCCAATGAATGGAATTCGTGAAGAAAGCGCAGGTAAAAAAGCTGATATACTGATTAAAAAAGCGAGAATATACCAGGATGCTGATTTTAAGTGAAGTTTCATAATTGAATTTTTTCTTAAAACTATCTTACATGCTTTTTAATTATTGAGCCTGATAGCATATGCTTTAAAATATATAAGGTGTCTTTATAAGATCCTTTTTTCTGGATGGCTTTTTTGATCGCAAAAGCAATAATGATCGCAAAAGATTTAAATCCAAAAATATGTCTGAATGCGGCACCTTTGGCTGTTAGTGTTTTTTCACACTTGAAGTTCTGTCCTGAAGACTCTTTAGGATGAGTATTAATGTAATATGGATATCGTTTAACTATACAGCCAAGCTTGATTAAATCAGTAACAAAAATGTACTCTTCACATGAGGGAAGTGAGGTACCAAGGCCAAATTGCTCATTAAACCTGACTCCTAGAGAGTTTACTTTTTCTCTGTTAATACATATTTCAATACTGCTAACTTTAGCGGCACTAACGATATTTAAATCTTTGTTAGTGTCGGTATAGGATTTGAAATCGACACCACAGTCTGTTTTGACTCTTCCAATGGCCACATCGACTTCATCACTGCCTATCTTTTTCAGCATATTAATAATCGCACTTTTCTGGTAATGATTATCATCATCTGAGATAAAGCACCACTTTGAAGTGGCATTTTCGAGCGCGATGTTTCTGCTTCGACTTAAACCTTTTCCCTCATCAACAATACATTTAACATTTACATAGTGTTGTTGTAAGGCATCACGCTTTTCTTTGTAGGTGCTAATATCATCCTGGTTCAACAGTTGATGAACAATTATAATTTCTGGCTCAAGACCTATTATATTTTTAAATACGTCTTCAACTTGGAAGATCCCATCACCGCATGTTGAAATTAATAATGAAAAAGACTGTTCAGCCATTATTTGCATCCTAATTGAACGAAGCGGCAAAGTGATTCAGCATAGAGCTCTTCTAACTCAATATCACCATTGATATTTTTATTCCATTTTGATTGCACTTTGTCAAAGGTAAAGTATTTGTTTGCCGATAGCGCAGTATATGGGCCAAAATGTGGGGCTTGAAACTCTATCACGTAACAATCATTGTTATTGACAGCAACATCGATAGATAGGTAAGGAACATCCAGTTTATTGAAAGTATCACGGCAGAAATCTAATACTTTACTATCGATTTCATCAACTAATTCAAATAGGTTGCTTCCACTTGCTCTGAAGTCATTCTTACGGATATTTCTTTTGAGACAAAAGTACTTGTCTCCAAAAACGAGTACTTTGAAATCATGAGATAGGTTTGGAATCAGTTCTTGCTTACATGCAGGCAATACTGTCTTGTAATAAGCATTTTGTTCTTCAGAGTAAGTCTTATGCTTCAGATTTTTTTTGATGACTTGCTTTAGGTACTTTATGATTAAACTAGTACCAGAAAACTTCATTATATTTTTTAAATGGAATCGTTTTAAATCATTTTCATCTTTAGCAAGAGCTACACCATTACTTCCTGCTCCATCAATGGTTTTGATAACACATGGGTAGCTAAATGAACTAGGGCTAGCATCACCAAGTACAATGTATTCTTCCGCTGGTTTTTTTACCCCTAATCGAGCTGATAATAAAGCCTGATACCCCTTATTCTCATGACATTTTATCATGTCGAAATTAGGAATTAATGTACCTCCTCGTGACTGAATGTCGAAACAAATATCTTCAATATACTGTTTCCTTTTCAAATTTTGACTGGATGAGCTAATAAAAATATTGCCATTGATATCTTTACTATTGATGGCTTCTGAATATTCGATCGTTGCTACTTCAATGCCGTGTGCCGCCATATGATGGCGAAGTGACGTTATGTCTAAAGTAGACCAAGGCTTTAGGTGTTGTGAAAAAACTTCATTCTGTGTGAGTATATAAATTTTATTATTCATTTATGCGTCTTTTCCAGTTTTATTGACTTCCAAGGTAAACCCTAATGCTAACAAGCCCCTAGCAAAGAGAATTAGCAAAGCAACACCTGTGGCTTGATAGTTATAAATTAGGATAATACCAACAACAGCGCTTATTAGCGATGTGGAAATTGAAATTTTTCTATATGCTTTATCTTTTTTATTTGGTAAAAGGTGACCATATACAATAGAGTTAGCAATACCCGCAAAAAATATACTTGGCAATAAGATAAGCAGGTAGAAATATGAGTCAGTAAAATGTGAACCTAGAAATATATCTATAATCTTTTCACCAAATAGTAAAATTACCGTAGTAAATACGGTGCATATTGAAAGATTGGAGATAATCAAATTTTTCAATTGGCTTTTGTTTTGCTTGAATATTAATGGATATGCTGCTTTTGTTATTACATTTTGTGCAGTTAGGGCGAGAGCTGATAGCCTGTTGGCTACACCAAATAAAGCAAAACTACTTTGAGGAATGATACTCCCAAGAATTAGGATAGGGATATTATTATATAAGTTCGGTGCGAGGATACCTATAAATGTACTGTTGCCTTCAATAAATTTGTCTTTTGTATCTTTAAAAGTCAATCTGATAAAAGAGAGTTTATACTTCTTCTTAATTTTAAAAAGCACCACACAAGATAGGATTAGGAAGGGTAGCGATGATGATATAAATAGTAAATGCAAATCATCAGGGCTCCTAACAAATAATACAACAACAACTAAAAAGCATAATTTGGACAATACTGTCGTAACTGCATAGTACTTAGCTTTACCTGTGGCATGCAAAAACCATGGTGATAAAATGTAATAACCTAAAAGATATATGGAAGAAAAAGTGATAACGTTATTTACTTCTTCATAGTCCATTAATTTTAATGCAAATGATATAGCTATGAGGTATAGCATTAATAATATCAACCTAATGAGTTGGTATTGATTATATATCGCATTAATAGATTGTTTTTTTTGATCAGACTGAGATATATCTCTCACACCTACAAGGTTTGAACTAAAGTCGATAATAGTATGACCAAAAATTATAACTGTGCTGTAGAAAATATATATACCATATCCAGAAGTGCCAATTGTACGTGTTAGAATCGGCATTGTTATGATAGGTATCAGCATTGTAATAATATCTGAACTGCCAAATGATAATATATTTGATAGTAACTGTTTATTTTTCATTAAATTAAGGTCTAAAAGACAAAAGGGCTAAATTAGCCCCTTTGTATGTGTAATAATTATTGCTTGTAAAAGAATCTACAAATCAGTGTAGCCATTGATAAAAAGGCACCTAGAAGTAAGCCAATAAGCAAAATTAACTTTCTACTCGGGTTATCTCTACTAAATGGTAAATTTGGCTTTTCAAGGAATCGCACTGAATTAAAGCTAGCATTTTCTTCTATTTTTATTCGGCTTAATGATTTTAGTTGTTCTTCTAGAAAAGCAAGTTCAGGCTCAAATACAGTTAAGTCTTTTAGAGAGCTAAGAATGGTTCTCTTTTCATCCAATGCTTTACTACCTAACTCTATTGGGAACATTTCATCTTGTTTGATTTGCTGCATTGGCCTTTCTAGGCCTGCGGCATCAGCCATTCTTAATGCGAATTCTGTCTTTGTTTTCTCTGTCTCCAATGAAAGGGCAGCGATTCTTTTTAAAGATTCCATTCTACTTGTTAATTTAATTTCTTTTCTAGTTATGTAAGAATTTAGGCTGTTGATTGTCTTACTATTAACTTTTTGGTTTATAAAAATTAGATACTCATTTAAGAGTGCTTTGCTTCCTGAAGCAGAGTGATAAGAAAAAGAGACGTTATAAAAGCCACGATCACTTTCCAAAGAGCGGATTTCATATGTCCATTCATCAATGAATTTGCGGAGTTCTTCTTCATTATCAATGGATTTACTCTTACTTAACTCTTGCAAATCTTCATTTTTTTGAATGAACTCTTCCTTGTTGTTTTTAGAATTGAATGCAGTGATGAATTCCTTGAAAATGTTTTGTTCGGACAGAATATTATCCATAATGTAGTCGCTTTCATCTGTCGAAAGAGCGCTATCAGCTGTCGCGATGTCTTCTCTAATTTTGTTTGCACTAGTTCTTTCGCTTGAGGTTATCTCTGCCGTTGATGTCCACCATTCCTGACTAGTAAAGGTATATACTAAAGATATCAGGCCAAAGGCTATACTTGTCAGTAGTATCCAGTGCTTCTTGCTAAAGAGGTATGAGGTTAATTCGCCTAAATCAACGTAGTTGTCTTTATCTTCGCTATTATTTTTTTCCACGCTACCGCCCTCGGTGTTAACCGCTTATACCTTATAAATATTAATCAAGTTGTGTAATTGTAACTAAATTTGATGTTAAGTTACTGTGCCTGCTGCGGATTCTTCCGCAACACTTTTACTACTTTCCAAATGTTCTCTATCAATACAATGTATACAACAAAGAACCCAATGAACGACCAAAACATAACATATTCAGGAACGTTATACACTTCACCTAAAATACCTGCCCCTGCAAATAGAGCAGATAAAGAGCAGATAGCGATAAGGGTGCTCACAGAATTTAAACCGATTCTTTGGAATATATGATGCAAGTGCTCTCTATCGGGCTTAAATGGAGAGCATCCTCTACGGATTCTGCGTACCATGATTGATGTCATGTCCATTAATGGGATAGCTATTAACCACAACGCCGTAACGGGTCTAAGAGGCGATTTTGCACCATTTTGGCTCGCCAATAAAAGCATCCATATAACGGTAAATCCGATTAGCATACTTCCAGCATCACCCATAAACACTTTTCGTCTTCGGCCAAAAGCACCCAGGTTCATCATTATGTAAGGTATGATCGATATTACAATGATGACCAAGAAATACGCTAGGTTTGGTTGACCTTCGTAGTAAAGGATCAGGGCAAGCGAGCTAAACGTGACAATAGAGAGTCCACCGAGAAGCCCATCGATACCGTCAACCATATTAAACGCATTAATTGCACCAATAACGGCAATAACTGTGATCAGGTAGCCAAACATACCCAAGTCAATATCACCAAAGCCAACTAAGTCTCCAAGCGTATGAAGCTCAAGATCTGCGAAATAAATCATGCAGATTGACAAGGCTCCTTGCAGCAGCATTCTGAGTTTGAAATCTACATCAAACTTGTCATCTATTGCCCCAACAATCGTAAGAGTAACGATACAAAAAATGTAAAGTCCTGAATCGTTGAGAATTTGCGGTTGATAGTATAGGTACTGGGCTAAACAAATGCATATGGCAATGCCGCCTACTAAGGGAACTGCACCTTGGTGAAGCTTGCGTTCATTGGGTTTGTCAACAAGGCCAATGCGCTTAGCAAACTTTCTTAAGAGAAAAAGGGCTGTAAAAGATGAAAAAAAGACGAAAAAGAAGTCTGCTAACATTGGGTACTACTAGTGTTGTGTTTAAGCTATCGTTGGACGATTTTAACAAATTTTAAGATCTTACTGAAGCATTAAGCCTATTACAAATCGTAAATGTTTAAAAAATATGCATATGTCATTGATTAATTTGACCCAAATCCTTTTGGGTTGTAAATATATGCTTCGCTTATTTGGGGTGTGTAAGTGATTTAAATCAATAGGTTAAATGATTTATGAAAAGATAAACAGCTTGATGTAGACTCCGTTGTTTGATTACGAAACTAATCAGAGAGAGGTATGTATTCGCTACGTTTATTTCTCATCTGAATATGATGAATAGGAATACTATGTTTAATAAAATTCTTGTGGTGTGTGTGGGTAACATTTGTCGTTCTCCGTCTGGTGAGTATCTTTTAAGGCACCATTTACCTAACAAACATATTGCATCGGCAGGTGTTGGTGCTTTGGTTGGTAAGCCTGCTGACCAAACTGCGTCAGAAGTTGCTTTAGAGCACGGTATCAGTCTTGAAGGTCATGTTGCACAGCAGCTGACAAGTGAATTGTGTAAAGATTACGACTTGATTCTTGTTATGGAAAAGGGTCACATAGAAGCGGTTACGAGTATTGCCCCGGAAGCTCGTGGTAAAACTATGCTATTTGGTCAGTGGATTGGTCAGAAAGATATTCCGGACCCATATCGCCAAAGCCGTGAAGCCTTTGACTTTGCTTATGGGCTGATTGATGAGTCAGCCAAAGCGTGGGCACAAAAACTGTAACTGTAATAGTTTTCAATCTTGGTGCTGGTTATCAGCACCAACTTTAATTTCTTCCATTGCTTCCTTTCTTTATCCCTTCCATTGAACTTACCGTCCTCCTTTATCTAGTGAAGTTGTTCTAGGCTTTCTAATCATGCAGTTGAGATGATTATAAGCAATTTTTTTCGTGAACTCACTCGGGCTTGTTGGGTTAATAACTATCGGAGCATGATGAAATAGAGAAAATCTCTCAAATGTTAACGAGGGGATCACATATGCAGATTATTCACCACGGCGCTTATAAAGGTGTTACAGGCTCTTGCCATGAGCTGAAATGGGAAAAGTATGGCATATTGATTGACTGCGGCTTGTTTCAGGGCTGTGAAGCCCCTCATTCATTGAATATTGATTTTCCCGTGGAGCATATTCAGGCCCTGGTACTGACGCATTGCCATATTGATCATATTGGGCGTATTCCTTGGCTATTAGCCGCCGGCTTTCGAGGGCCGATTTATGCCACAGAGGCCACGGCAGCGTTGCTTCCGCTGATGCTTGATGATGGGTTGAAAATCCAGCTTAACCTGAATAAAGCTCAGCGTAGTCAATTTCTTTCCCTTATTAAAAGCTTACTACGGCCGGTCCCTTTCGATTGCCAAGCGCCAGTGATCCTACCTAATGGTGATAGGCTCGCGCTTTATTTTCGTCAAGCTGGGCATATATTGGGGTCCGCCTATGTCGAGGTGGTATTACCTGATGACCAAGTGGTGGTTTTTTCAGGTGACCTCGGCCCTTCCAATACGCCTTTGCTGGTGGATCCGGTCTCTCCCAAGCGGGCTGATGTATTAGTACTGGAGAGTACTTATGGGAATCGTCAGCACCAGCGACAGACTGAAAGAAGTGAAAACCTTAAACAGATCATTGAACAATCATTACTAGATGGTGGGGCGATACTGATCCCGGCTTTTAGTGTTGGACGCACACAAGAGCTGCTGTTTGATATCGAAAGTTTGATTGCTGAGACATTCTCATCCAACTTACAGGTCAAATCTGGTCATATGAAGTGGCAAGAGCTCCCCATTATTCTTGATTCCCCCTTGGCAGATAAAGTCACTAAGCAATACGAGATGTTTTGTCGTTTGTGGGAGAAAGAGGCGATTGGCCGGCAAAATATCGGACGCCATCCGCTGTCATTCGATCAATGCATTACCGTGGATTCTCACCATCAGCATCTATCCATCGTCAACCGCTTGTTATCAACCAAAGAGCCCGCTGTTGTTGTGGCTGCCAGTGGTATGTGCAGCGGTGGACGCATATTGAATTATCTTGAGGCCTTGCTACCTGTACCCTGCACAGATGTGGTCATGGTCGGTTACCAGGCGATGGGAACTCCGGGTTATGCGCTGACTCGTGGAGATAAAAAGGTTGAATTAAATGGCAAGACAATCGAAGTAAAGGCCAGAATACATAATCTCTCTGGGTATTCAGCGCATGCCGATCAATCCGATTTGGTGCAATTTGTTGCGAATATCGAGCAAGGTCCCAGAAGGATCCACCTTGTCCATGGTGATCTTCGTGCTCAGACTGAACTTGCTCAAGCTCTGCAGGTTATGCGTCCGGATTGCGAGATGGTAATAGCGGCTGAACAGAAAATCCCCATTGCTTGATCTTAGATATTATGTTGATAGGTTACTGCTATGCTCAGTGATTTAACTAGGGTACTATCCATTCTAGTTAGATCTTTTATGAGTCATAATATTGCGAATAATTTGTGAGCAGACCTTTATGCTGTTTTATTGATTCGCACTAGAAATTGAGGTTGAGTAATGAAAGTTACCGTAGCTGGTACAGGGTATGTAGGTCTGTCCAATGCCGTACTGTTGGCACAGCATAATGAAGTCATAGCACTTGATATTATTCAAGATAAAGTTGACTTGATTAATCAAGCTATCTCACCGATTGAAGATAGAGAAATTTCCCAGTATTTAACAGATAAAACGCTGAACTTGAAAGCGACGACTGATAAAAAGTTGGCTTATCAAAATGCGGATTTTGTTATTATTGCGACCCCGACCGACTATGATCCACAGACCAACTACTTTAATACATCTTCTGTAGAAGCTGTGATCAAGGATGTGATGGAGATTAATCCAAAGGCTGTCATGATTATTAAGTCGACAGTACCTGTTGGATACACCCTGAGTATTAAAGGTGAGTTGGGCTGCGAAAATGTGATTTTCTCACCAGAGTTCTTGCGTGAAGGACGTGCGCTGTTTGATAACTTGCACCCATCACGCATTATTGTCGGTGAAAAGTCTGAGCGGGCAGAAGTGTTTGCCAACTTGTTGGTGCAAGGTGCGGTGAAAGAAGATATTCAGGTACTGTATACCGACTCTACTGAAGCGGAAGCGGTTAAACTATTCTCGAATACCTATCTAGCCATGCGTGTCGCCTATTTCAACGAACTGGACTCTTACGCAGAAGCCCATGGTTTAGATAGTCGTCAGATCATCGAAGGTGTGGGTCTAGACCCTCGTATTGGCAACCACTATAATAACCCTTCGTTTGGTTACGGTGGCTACTGCCTGCCAAAAGATACCAAGCAGCTATTGGCTAACTACCAGTCGGTACCGAACAATATTATCGGCGCAATTGTGGATGCGAACCGCACTCGTAAAGATTTCATTGCTGACTCAATCATTGCTAAGAGACCACAAGTGGTTGGCGTTTACCGTCTGATCATGAAAGCGGGTTCCGATAATTTCCGTGCGTCTTCTATCCAAGGCATCATGAAGCGTATCAAAGCTAAAGGGATTGAGGTTGTCGTCTATGAGCCCGTGCTGCAAGAAGAAGAATTCTTCCAGTCTAAAGTGATGGCAGATCTCGAAGAGTTCAAACAACTCTCTGATGTTATTGTCTCTAACCGCATGGCTGAAGAGCTGGCGGATGTTGCTGACAAAGTTTATACCCGCGATCTGTTTGGGGCGGATTAAAACCTTTTGATCCTAGTTCCTAGAAATATCGGGAACTAGGATCTTCTCATTCTCAAGACTCATCTCAAGACTCCCTTTGCCTTTCCTATCTCCATCTATACTTATAACCATATCAATAACTACATGTTGCGCTTTGGGGATAGTAATGATGAAGTTTTCACTGGCGGCAATTTTCATATCGGGCTTTATAAGCCTGTCTGTGTTCGCGGCAGACAATGCATCAACCAATACTCAGGTTAGGCAGGCTCCTACATCTCAGCCAGCGACACCTCAGTCCAATGCAAGTCAACAGCAGGCGAAAGCATCTGTTGAAGCGGCTAGTCAAGAAACCGGCAAAGCGGCGGGCATTGATACCGCTTTTGCAGCCTCGGCGGGTGGGATAACCGCAACTGTCTTGGCTGTCGGTGCCGCAGCGGTTGTTATTGGTGTCGCACTGTCAGATTCTGGCGGTGGTGACGACCCTGCACCTCCGGTAACCGTTCAAGCTGGTCAGTAAATCGCTAAAACAAAAAGCTTGACTCACATTATCAGTGAGCCAAGTTTTTCTAGGTTCTCAAACCTTCTTCCCCTTCACCAATTTCCTCACCCACATCCGTCCCGGATGTAATGCTTCTAGCACACTGTTAGGTAGTGGTAGCGGGTCGCCAGCAATTTGCGAAGCTAACAGTTCGCCGAGCAGTGGGGCTGAGCTCAGGCCGCGAGAGCCCAAGCCAATCATTGCATATAGGTTGTGGTAAACCGGTACCTCTTCTGCGCTTTCTTGCTGGCTTTTCAAATCAGCATATTGTGTTAGTAGCTGGTCATACTGGCAAACATCACCAACAAATGGCAGGTGGTCGCGGCTGGCGCAGCGCACGCCGACACGTGCTTGCTCGTTAGACATATCAATGTCTTGCGGCCAGCTTGCTTCAGGCAGGCAGTCAACTAAACGCTGCTTGTTTTCTGTATGCTCTTCAGGGCTGAAGGTTAAATCAGTGCTGCCGCGGCGGTAGCTGGCACCGATGCAGTGGCTTTCACCGGTGGCATTAACCGGAGTGAGGTAACCATCATAGCAAAGCACGGTTTTCAGCGGGTTCAGTGTCGGGTTGGTTGGGATATGGCTAACCTGACCGCGGACGGAATAGGCCGGAATATCCTGAGTCTGTGGAAACTCGGCAAAGCGATGGCCATTTGCCATAATCACAGTACTATGCTGGTAGTTCTGGCCGTGCTGGTCGGTCAGTAGCCAGCTTTGCTCGCCTTGTTGATTACATTTCTGGGTGAGTTGCTGGATGTCTATTTGAGTTTTGATCTCAAGCAAGCCCATTTCTTGTGCTTGCTCAATCAAAGCACGGGTAAGATCCTGAGGGCATAGCCAGCCGCCTAGCGGGTAGTTGACGCTACCATGGCCGGATACAACGCCAGTGACTTGTTCGGTTTGGTCGACATCCAGCTGGCGGATAAGCGCCTCAGGAAAGCCGCCGGTCATCATTTTTCCTAGCTTGCTGGTGGCATTATCATCCCAAGCCAGTTGGGTTACACCGCACCAGTCATGGGCGAATTCTTTTTGCTTGGCGGCTTGTTCCACAAATTGGCGGGCATAGAGAAATGCAGGGGCAAAAAAGCGCGACAATGCATCATTAGAGCCATTGAGTAATGGGTATACCGCGCCTTGGCGGTTACCGGATGCGCCTTCGGCTGGTAGTGCATCGGCACAATAAAGGGTGGTTTTAATCCCACGCCGTGCTAGTGCTATTGCCGTTGTCGCCGAGCCAACGCCGCCACCGATAATGGCGATGTCAGTTTCCTGTCCGTTCTTATTGCTGGCTGACTTACGGCAGTACCACGGCTTGACGTTAGTGCCGTATTTGCGCTCGGTTACGCTACCGGCCAACATGTCACGCTTGGTGCCAAAGCCTTTGACTTTCTTCATGTCAAAACCGGCTTCAATGAGGCCGCGGCGAACGAAACCTGCCGCAGTGAATGTTGCGGTGCTACATCCAACACGGGCCAGTTTGGCCATCCCGTTGAACAGATCTTGATTCCACATCTCTGGATTTTTGCTAGGAGCAAAGCCGTCGAGGAACCATGCATCTACGATACCGTCATTATTCGTCCATACTTGTGGCATACAGTCTTTGATATCACCAAACCACAGGTCGAGGGTGATCATACCGTCTTCCAACACAATACGGTGGCAATCGGCCACGGCAGGTGGGTAATGGGCATGAAGTTGGTTTGCTAAGTCAGCCAGCTCAGGCCAAGACTGGTGAGCTTTGATCAGGTCGTCCTTGGTCACCGGGAATTTTTCAAAGCTGATGAAATGTAGCTCTTTGGTGGTGGCATCCGGATGTGCTTGACGGAAGGCTTTGAACCACTGCCAGACGGCAAGGAAGTTGAGGCCTGTTCCGAATCCTGTTTCTGCAACCACAAAGCGGCGGCGGTCGAAAGACTCCCAACGCGAAGGCAAGCCATTTTGGTGCAGGAACACGTAGCGTGTTTCTTCTAACCCATTGGCATTGGAGAAGTAAACATCGTCAAAGTCATTAGAAACAGGCGTGCCTGATTCATTCCAGTCCAGTACGGCATTTTCGATTTTTGCCGAGATTTTTTCGTTCAGGGATGGTTTATCTGTATCTGGAGACATTTGGGCTTTATCAGACAAGGGGGAAGCCTCATAGTTGGTGTAACGGGTGATATTGCAGTCGATTGTACCCGAACAACAGGAAAGCTGACCACTTTTGACAGATAAACCCGTTATTATCGTCAGCGTTATACCCAAGTTACCTCCGGTTGTTGATTGTTTCGACAGAGGTTATTTGGGTATAAATGACAGTAGGAATTCATCATGAAACGAGCCGTAATTACAGGCATGGGTATTGTGTCCAGCATTGGTAACAACGTTAAAGAAGTGCTGGAGTCATTGAAAGCGGGTAAGTCCGGTATCAACTTCTCTGAACAATTCGCAGAAATGAAGCTGCGCAGTAATGTTTGGGGCGATTTGAAAATGACCCCTTCAGAGCATATCGATCGTAAGAAGATGCGTTTCATGGGCGATGCTGCCGCTTTTGCTTATCTTTCAATGGAACAAGCAATTGAAGACTCTGGTCTAACGGAAGATCAAGTATCAAATGACCGTACTGGCCTTGTTGCGGGATCTGGTGGTGCGTCTTCTTACAACCAGGTTGCGGCCGTCGATATTCTGCGCGAGAAGGGCGTAAAGCGTGTGGGTCCTTACATGGTACCGCGTACTATGTCTTCAACGGTTTCTGCTTGTTTGGCAACACCGTTTAAAATCCGTGGTGTGAACTACACTATGAGCTCTGCATGTGCAACGTCTGCTCACTGTATCGGTCATGCACTTGAACTGATTCAGCTTGGCAAGCAAGACGTAGTGTTCGCTGGTGGTGGTGAAGAGCTAGATTGGTCTTTGACCATGATGTTCGATGCCATGGGCGCACTCTCTACCAAGTACAACGACGATCCATCTAAAGCATCACGCACATATGACGCAGACCGTGACGGTTTCGTTATTTCTGGTGGCGGCGGTATGTTGGTTGTCGAAGAGCTGGAGCATGCATTGGCTCGTGGCGCGAAAATCTACGGCGAGATCGTTGGCTATGGCGCAACCTCTGATGGCTACGACATGGTAGCGCCATCGGGTGAAGGCGCGGTGCGTTGTATGAAGATGGCGATGCAAAATGTAGACAGCATTGACTACATCAATACGCACGGCACATCTACACCAGTTGGTGATGTGAAAGAGCTTGGCGCTATCCAAGAGCTGTTTGGTGATAACAGCCCAGCGATTTCAGCCACCAAGGCGATGACCGGTCACGCATTGGGTGCGGCGGGTGTTCACGAAGCGATTTACTCAACCTTGATGCTAGATAACAGCTTTGTTGCACCAAGCATCAACATTGATAATTTGGACGAAGCGGCTGCAGGTCTTGATATCGTGACTGAAAAGCGCGACCAAGAGCTGACAACGGTTATGTCTAACAGCTTCGGTTTCGGCGGTACAAACGCCACATTGGTTATCAAGAAGTACGAAGCTTAACCGACTTTTGTCATTTTCCAGGGGTGGCACTGACTAAGATACTCAGCTAGAAAGCCTTTTGCGGGGACTGCTCTAGCTGTTATATGACCTTGAGTCAGTGCCTAAAAAACAGACGCGACATTGGCTGTGTGAATAGTATTTTCTTTTGCGGGAGCTGTCTATGATCCCAGTCGGTGTTTTATTTCCTGGACGTTCGCCCAGCAGAATTTCTGCTGGGCTTTTTTATGCTTTAAAAGCGGGTACTGGCAAGGGCAGATCCTAGAACCTGGGAGGAGCGGTAAAAACTGGGCCTAGGAAAAGCGGGAAGAACTTGACGTGATATCGCCATCAGCTCACGTTTCTGCAGGACCCAGGACCCAGGACCCAGGACCCAGGACCCAGGACCCAGGACCCAGGACCCAGGACCCAGGACCCAGGA
>NZ_JBNNXU010000033.1:0-44427 GCF_052873915.1 Photobacterium sp. DNB22_13_2 | reverse complement strand
AGCCTGACTCCTAATGAGTCAGAACGATTATATTGGGAAAGCTCTAAAGAGGTGGCCAATTATTCTTGACCACTACAAAAGTCTGGTTAGGGGAAGTTCCTGTCAACGACAGGCATTGAAAGCTCTGCTCCACCGCCTTATACATGGTCGGCTAACCCTCGCATGATGGCTTGTGCTGCGAAACTAGGTTTCAAATAAGAAGCGTGCATGAGAAAAGTACGTTACTACCAAGGCGAATACTACGACTCGGTAAATTATGGTCTTCTTCGTACGGAGTGGGAACAAGGGAGCGGAAACGCTGGGATACTTGTCATACAACATGATGCGGATAACTCATGTCGTTTGTGTTGTATTTCCGTGTCAAAATGGCCCTTTTGGAGCAAAAAGGGCCATTTGTATATCAACTTAATGGTTCGGGGCTTCTAAGACTTCAAGCGCTAAGTCTACCGCTTTCTCAATGTTGTGGCCCTCTAATTTACCCGAGCTTACAGGCCCTAATACATTGACATACAAGGCTAACTGTTTGCAAAATGGCAGGCTTAATTGTTCATATAGTGCTTGGCGAATTTGTGCGTGTTGCTCTGGGGCTTGAGCAACAAGACGTTTTAAAGTGTCAGATATAAGTGTTGTGTTTGTATTCATTTGCATCGTTAATGTTAGTTTGGGGGTAGTCTAATTCTATAACTTTTTACGACATTAATGCTGTGACATAAATCATACAATACCACAAATAAGCCGTAACTGAGACATCGAGAGATGGATTGATTCCGTGATCAGACAATCATCCCTTGAGGATAGGCGTTATAGGTAAGGGAAAATTTTTTACGTCCATTTTTCACTCTGAAATGGGGTTAAACCTCAGCCAAGAGTATCTCTCGGTAGACGAGGCTAAATTGCAGTATCAAGCTGATTCAGGGGACCGAAGCGGTAGGGATATTTGCGCACTTAAAGTGTTAGGTATGTCTTTGTAAGGAGTGGCCAATCCCATACTAAGTGTTGTATGGGATTCTGAACATCTGGCATTCTAGGCTTTGAAGCTAATCACACCACCACGGCACTGTAGCCGTCAACAATAGATTGAAGCTCGAGATTTGTGGCGTTTCCTCGTTGAATGCGACGGTAGTGATTCAAGGTTTTCGTTTTGTACTTTTTCGCGATTTCAGCTTCTTTGTCTGATGCCGGTTGCCAAATCTGGCTGCCAACGGTACTGATCTGTTCGTTTTCCCCTCGTGTTGAAGAGACATGCATGATTTCGTAAAAGCGTCGGTTATCTTCAATCAGCACTTCTTGTTTCAGGCCAAAGTTATGCTTTATGAGCTTTTGGCGTAAGGTGTATTGGTTATTTACCGGACATAGTAGAAAATCGATATTAGTGTCTTGATGGTTCAGGTGAATGGCTTCTACGAGATCGCACATCAAGTCACCGCCCACACCTGCAATGATAACTAATTGTTTTCCTGTATGTTGACTCAAAGGAAGCTTTGCTACGTCTTGGCAGTGCACTTGCCATGCCGCACCGGGGTAGAAACGTTGTAGGTTCTGTTCCAATGCTGTCATCAGATCCGGAACAATATCAGCAAAATGAATATTATCTGCTGCTTGTCGGGACAATAGTGCTGCACCGATAAGGCCATGGTCACAGCAACAATCCCAAACGTGGGTATAGTTAGGTGTAACCATTTGCTCGATTTGCTTCAATCTTTTACTGAGTTTCACTGGAGATGCCTGATTAACGTTTGAAAACGCGCGCATTGTAATGGTTTTTCACCTTATAGCGAAGTAGGTAAAGCCATAAAGTGTCGTATCAGAACAATGACATCTGCTTTGAGTGATGCGGTTTTATGTCAAGAGGGCAGTCGACCTCCTGAAAATACTCAACCCACACCTTGTTACTCCTTGGAAATTCACGCTTTAATGACTTCTTGGCTTGTTTCTTTATCTTGTCAGCATCACCCGCGAATGAGGCGTTGTTAAAGCCGTTTTCAACAAGTTGGAATTGTTCGGCATTTGCTCGGTAAATCATGAACCCGCGATCTTTCTTAAACGTCTTAAATTGAACCACTTCTTTGGGGTGCATCTGTTTTAGCTGTTTATCTATTAAAGGCAGTACCTGAGAGATATGAATCATATGCATGACATGTCGTTGTTGTGATCTACAAGATAACAAGAAAGCCTTTTCAATGATGGTTACTAAAGTTGCAGAATGAAAAACTCAGTTAATCTGGTAGAGGGTTAAGCCTGTTGCGTGTATTGTACTTTTTTGATTGAGCGATAGAGCATGGATCTGTAAGGAGCATAAGTGGTAGAAGCGTTCGAAAAACAGCTTGTTGAGTTTATTCAGTCTGAAATGCAGCAGGATCTCGCTCATGATATGAATCATGTGCTTAGGGTCGTTAAAACGGCCAAAGAATTATGCGCAAGTGAAGGGGCTGTGCTTGAAATCGTCCTTCCTGCCGCTTATCTACATGATTGCTTTTCGTTTCCAAAGAATCATCCAGATAGGGCGAAAAGCTCCCAGGTTGCAGCAAATAAAGCGGTGGAGTTCCTGGCTAGTATTGACTTCCCCTCTCAATTTTTAGATGCAATTAGTCACGCTATTGTTACGCACAGCTTCAGCGCGAATATAAAGCCAGAAACACTCGAGGCTCAAATAGTTCAAGATGCAGATAGACTAGATGCCTTGGGTGCTATTGGCATCGCACGTTGTATCCAGGTGAGTTCAAGTCTAGGTGTTAGCCTATATGATGCAGAAGATCCATTCAGTACTGACCGAGAATTAAATGATCGGCTCTACACCATCGATCATTTCTACACCAAGCTCTTTAAATTGAAGGATACGATGAACACGTTATCAGCAAAGGCTGAAGCAGAGAAACGTACCGTCTTTATGGAAGAGTACTTAAAGCAGTTAGGCTCAGAGATTTAACTCTTAGCTAAATAAAAAAAGCCACGTAACCCTAGGGGAGAAACGTGGCACCTCAACGTGAAGTCCTACAGTAAAGCTAATTCTTTATAGGCCAAGTTGTATTTATTTTTATGTACTTGTCTTTATGCACTTATTAAGGGCGATGACTATTTGCTCTTTTTCTGTCGCTTCATATCAAACACAACAGCCACGATAATCACCAGACCTTTCACGACCTGCTGCCAGTATGCCGAGACATTCAATAAGTCGAGGCCGTTCTGTAACACACCCATGATCATGGTACCAATGATGGTGCCTTGAATCGTACCGATACCACCGGCGTGGGATACACCACCAACGGTTGCCGATGCAATGGCATCTAGTTCGTACATTACCCCGAGTCCAGGCTGTCCAGAGTTGATACGAGCAGACAGGATGAGTGCTGCGATACCGGCTAGTAGGCCAGCATAGGTATAAACCAGGATCTTGTACTTCTTAACGTTAATACCTGATACATAGGCCGCTGTTTCGTTACCGCCGATTGCGTACGCATATTTACCAAAGCGTGTATAGTTCAGCAAAATGTATGACACGATGGCCATCACGATAAATATCACCACCGGAACTGGGATACCGGCAATAGAACCCTGACCAATCCACTGGTAAGAATCGATTAAGCTACTGACTGGACGACCGTCTGAGTAAAGTAGGGCTGCACCACGGGCGATGATCATCATTCCCAAGGTTGCGATGAACGGAGGGATACCAGTGTAAGAGATTAGCGCACCGTTGATAAATCCACATAGCGCACCAACAGCTAACGCGACGAGGATTGGGACTATAACCGGTAATTCAGGCATCGCCGGGTACATACGCATACCCCAGTCGAGGGTTTGCGCCATACTGGCCGAGGCCACGGCAGCGACTGCAAGGACCGAACCAGATGATAAGTCGATACCCCGGGTAATAATGATGATGGTGACCCCGAGTGCCAGAAGGCCGATACTGGCCATTTGGGTTACGACGTTAAGTAAGTTGGCTACTGTAAGAAATACTGGAGATAAAATTGACATCACCACACACATGGCGATGAATACAACGTAGATGGCATACTTTGAAATCAAGCGTTTATAATTCTGTGGCGATTTTGCACCAGACGTTGCTTCTATTAACTTCGCAATCATAATGACTTTCCTTGATAAATTATTGCGTCACCCTGTCACGACAGCAGTGAATGTTGTTATTGGCAAATGGTTGTTATGCCAGTGCCATAGACATGATTTTTTCTTGGGTTGCTTCAGGGCCGTCGAGTTCGCCTTTTAGTTTGCCTTCATGCATGACCAATACACGGTCACTCATGCCGATAACCTCTGGCAGCTCTGACGAGATCATTACTAAGCTCTTACCCATACCGGTTAAAAGACGCATGAGTTTGTAGATTTCAGATTTTGCACCAACATCGATACCTCGGGTCGGTTCATCGAGGAACAGGATATCGGGCTTGGTCAACATCCAGCGGGCTAACAATACTTTCTGTTGGTTACCACCGCTAAGGTTGTCGATAGCCTCGTTCATATGCGGGGTTTTTACCTTTAGCTTCTTACAGTGATCCTCACTGTCTGAGCGCATTTGGCGGACATCAAGGACGTTCGCAACCTTGCTCTTGTAAGCATCAAGGTGGGCAATTGATGTATTGGCAAATATATCCAACATCAAATAGAGGCCTGAATGGCGGCGATCTTCGGTTAAGAAAGCCATTTTGTGACTAATCGCATCTTGTGGTGCTTTGATTTCGACATGTTCGCCGTTGATCCAAATTTCGCCAGTATCTTTTTCGCGTACACCAAACAGCGTTTCGATAAGTTCGGTTCGACCAGCACCAACGAGACCTGCGATACCTAGGATTTCACCCTCATGGAGTTTGAAGTTCATGGGTTTAAAGCAGTCGTCAACTGATAGGTTTTTCACTTCAAGTCGAATTTTTCCCGGCTTGGCAGTTGGGGGTGGGAAAACATCGCCAAGATCACGGCCAACCATCATTTGGACAAGTTCGTCATGATTTGTGTCTTGAGCTTCACGTTCACCGATATAGCAACCGTCACGGAATACGGTAATGTCATCACAAATCTTGAAGATTTCATCCATCTTATGACTGATATACACCATGGAAACACCCTGGGATTTCAGCTTCTCGATGATATCGAATAAGTGTGCGACTTCTTTGTCGGTCAGTGCAGAGGTTGGCTCATCCATGATGATTATTTTGGAATCAAATGAAATCGCTTTAGCAATCTCAACCATTTGCATGGTGGCTACGGTGAGATCACTCATCAAGGTACGAGGGTCAAGTTCCAAATCTAGGCGTTGAAGCAGTGCATTGGTGTCTGCATACATTTTTTTATGGTCAATTAGCCTTAGTGGCCCTTTGAGTGGTTCACGGCCTAGCCAGATATTTTCTGCAATATTACGGTGAAGAACAGGGGAGAGTTCCTGGTGGATCATTGAGATGCCACTTTCTAGTGACTCTTTTGCACCAGAGAAGTTGACGAGTTCCCCTTGGTATCTAATGCTGCCTTCATCACGGTGGTACGTGCCAAACAGCACCTTCATCAAGGTCGATTTCCCTGCACCATTTTCGCCCATGAGTGCCATTACGCGGCCTTTCTTCAACGTAAGTTGCACATTATCGAGTGCTTTTACACCAGGAAAGGTTTTGGTAATACCACGCATCTCAAGTATTACTTGGCTCATACTGATTTGCTCCAAAATAGGCCCTACGTGGTTAGCGCGTTGTAGGGCCGAGTTAGTTATTTATAGAGAGGGATGTGGATTAACCTTTAGCTTGGAATTCAGCGAGGTTGTCTTTGGTTACAAGTTCAGCAGGGATCCAAGTGATTTTCTCTTGTGGCTTTTTATTGATAGCGTTCAGTGCAGCATCAAGTGCACCTCTGGCTTGACCGACACCATCCTGGAAAACGGTGGCATCCAATGCGCCTTGTTCAATAGCCATGATGCCATCTGGGGTCGCATCAACACCGACGACAATGGTGTCATCTAGTTTGCCTGCAGCACGAAGCGCCTGAATTGCACCTAGTGCCATGTCGTCATTGTTTGCCAGAATTATGTCGATTTGTTCACCAGAGTTGATCCAGTTTTCCATCACGATCATGCCTTGCGAGCGTTGCCATAGGCCGGTTTGCTTACGGGTAACGTTGTATTCTGGCTTGTCTTTGAAGAAGTCTTCTGCTCCTTGGGTACGAAGCAATGCGGCTTCAACCGTCATCATGCCCATGATGATACCGATATTTCCGCCCTCAAGCTTTGAGGCGGCATATTTTGCCTGTTCTTCACCGAAGCGGAGTTCGTCAGATCCAACATAAGAGACGCCTTCTGGTAGGTAACCAGGGCGACGGTTTAGGTATACCAATTCGATACCAGCTTTTTGAATGCTGTCAGTAACTGGTTGGGTTGCGTCCGTATTAACCGGAACAAGAATGATGCCGTCAACTTGCTGGACAATGAAGTTTTGGATTTGCCCCAATTGTTTCACGGTATCTTCTTTTGCATCGACGAAGATAAGTTCTACATCGCCTAACTCCTTCGCGTACTCCGCCATAGAGTCTTTCATGTAGACCATGAAGGTGTCGTCAAAGTTCGGAATAGCAACGCCGATCTTTGTTTTAGCTTCACCTTCATCACCACCACATGCAGCCAGTGTTAACACGGCGCCGATAATGGCGACTTTGCGTAGGATTCCCTTAGAAAGGGCCTTTGTCGTCGAGATAGAGTGTGTAAGTAGAGAAGTAATTCCATGTATCAATGACGGCATTGTTGCCTCCTTTATATTGTGCACCTAACCGTTTTTCTGGGTGAAATATACATTTCAAAAATACGGTAAATAGGTGCTATTCACTTTCTGGGACGAAATATCTAGCCAGAGAGCGTGTTCACGTTGATTGAAATAAATTTATTATTTTTATGTAAACAACTATATGCTCGAGCTCAATTAATAACCACCCCTGATTGAGTGTAAATGACAAAATTGTTAACCAAGTCTCACTGAAATCAATGCTTAATAGTTATCTCATGCTCTAATTTTATGATTTATAAGGCTTAATAATGCGTTAATATACTGGATTTATACTAAGTTGTTGATATGGAATGGAATATCAAGCTGAGGGTGAAATGTTGCTGCTATGTTACTGGTAAATGAAAAATATTTTTCATTGTGAGCGATTGTTGAATAGGTTTTGGGTTGGCAATAAAGTTTAACCTTGATCACAAAATATATTTTTCATTTCATTTTAAATTTAAAATGAAATGGATATTTCGTATGATAGGTGTATCGAAACAATAAGGGTTGGGATAGGTGTTCTCAACTTAGATTGTCAAAATCAGTTCAACCATTATCAGAGCGGTTTTTAACTACTGAGTAGTTAAAGGAAGGAGTGAAAAGGATGAATACCAGCAATAAGAAGTTGGATCTTATTTGTTTGGGTCGAGTTGCCGTTGACCTGTATGGCCAGCAAATCGGTGCTCGCCTGGAAGACATGGGCACTTTCTCAAAATATCTCGGTGGGTCTTCTGGCAACGTCGCTTACGGGACGGCAAGGCAGGGGCTTAAGTCTTCCATGCTTGCCAGAGTAGGTGATGAACACATGGGGCGCTTTCTGAGAGAAGAGCTTCAGCGAGTTGGTGTTGATACCAGTAACTTAATTACCGATGAAGAACGCCTAACTGCCTTGGTGATTCTCGGCATTAAAGATGAAGATACTTTTCCACTGATTTTCTACCGTGATAACTGTGCTGATATGGCGATTACTGCTGATGATATTGATGAGCAATACATCGCATCAGCACGTTGCCTCGCAATCACTGGCACCCACTTATCGCACCCTCATACCCGTGAAGCTGTTTTAACGGCATTACGCTATGCCCGTAAGCATGGTGTAAAGACAGCTATTGATATTGATTATCGTCCTGTTCTTTGGGGGCTAACCGCGCTTGGTGACGGTGAAACACGCTTTATTGAATCAGGTAAGGTTACCGAGCAGCTTCAAGAGGTGCTAGGGCTGTTTGATTTAATTGTCGGAACAGAAGAAGAATTCCATATTGCGGGTGGTTCTACCGATACAGTGGAAGCACTGAAAGCAGTGCGTGAAGTCAGCCAAGCAGAATTGGTTTGTAAACGTGGCCCTCTGGGATGCTCAGTGTTTACTGATGATATTCCTCATGATCTTGATGAAGGGATCACCGTTGAAGGGGTTCGCGTTGATGTACTCAATGTTCTTGGGGCCGGTGATGCCTTTATGTCTGGCCTGTTGCGCGGATACCTCAACGAGGAAGGTTGGGAAAAGGCGTGCGCTTATGCCAATGCCTGTGGTGCCTTAGTCGTCTCACGTCATGGTTGTGCACCAGCGATGCCTTCAAAGGAAGAGTTGGATGATTACCTGACTCGTGCCCATGATGTTCCTCGTCCTGATCTGGATGAGCGTTTGAACCACCTACACCGAGTGACGACTCGTGATAAAGAGTGGGAAGAACTCTGTGTGCTGGCGTTTGACCACCGTGTTCAGTTTGTAGATATGGCCCGAGAAGCAAATGCAGATATTAGCCGAGTCAAACCGCTGAAACAGCTGATTTTGCAAGCAAGCCGCGAAGTGGCCGAAGAAGCCGGATTGACAAGAAAAGCCGGATTACTCTGTGATAGTACATTTGGCCAAGACGTATTGAATGAAATTACCGGTGAAGGCTGGTGGATTGGCCGTCCGGTAGAGCTTCCAGCCTCACGTCCGCTTGAGCTTGAACACGGGAACATTGGCTCGCAGCTGATTGATTGGCCTTTAGAGCACGTTGTGAAATGTTTGGTGTTCTTCCACCCCGAAGATCATCATGCGCTGCGTCTTGAGCAAGAAAAACAAGTGCGTGAAGTGTATGAAGCCTGTTGTAAAACAGGGCATGAAATGCTGTTGGAAATTATTTTGCCTTCAGATATGGAACGCTCTGATGCGCTATATCTGCGTGCGATGCAGCGTTTTTATAATCTTGGAGTGAAACCAGATTGGTGGAAGCTGCCGCCAATGACTTCAGAATCATGGCAGAGCGTCGATGAGCTGATCCAAGCGAGGGATGAGCACTGCCGTGGTGTTGTGTTACTTGGTTTAGATGCCCCGGAAGAGGAGTTGAAAGCCGGCTTCAATGCGGCTGCAAGTACCGGCATAGTTAAAGGCTTTGCGGTTGGCAGAACCATTTTCGGCCAGCCTTCACGTCAGTGGCTTGCTAATGAGATTGATGATGCTGGTTTGATTGCACAGATCAAGCAGAACTATCACAACCTTATTACTTTGTGGCGCCAGCGTGGCTAAAGGAGTCGTTCATGAGTGTTAATACTGTTCGCCTGACCATGGCTCAGGCACTGGTGAAATACTTGCAAGCGCAAAAAGTGGAAATAGCTGGTGAAGTCCAACCTATGTTTGCGGGTGTGTTTGCTATCTTTGGCCACGGCAATGTCGCCGGGCTAGGGGAGGCACTTTACCACGCCAATGAAACACTGCCGACATACCGTGCCCATAATGAGCAAGCAATGGCACATAGCGCGATTGCTTTTGCCAAGGCCAATAATCGTCAGAGAATGATGGCTGCCACGACATCGGTTGGTCCCGGTGCATTGAATATGGTGACAGCGGCTGCACTTGCGCATGTCAATCGTCTACCCGTTTTGCTTCTGCCTGGAGATACGTTTGCTACCCGTGAACCAGATCCGGTATTGCAACAGGTTGAGGACTGGAGTGACGCAACAATTACGCCAAATGATTGTTTCAAACCAGTCAGCCGCTTTTTTGACCGTATCGCTCGTCCTGAGCAATTGCTAAATAGCCTGCCACAGGCGATGCGAGTATTGACGGATCCGGTTGAGTGCGGCCCTGCAACCATTGCGCTACCGCAAGATGTTCAGACCATGGCATTTGACTACCCGTTGCATTTCTTCAAAGAGACAATCCATCGTGTTCGTCGACCGGGGGCTGATGAGAAAGAGCTTGCTGACGTTATTGAGTTGATCAAGCAAGCTAAACAGCCTTTGGTAGTCGCGGGTGGAGGTATTCATTACTCTGGAGCGTTAGCGCAATTCCGTGAATTTGTAGAAACCTACCAATTGCCAGTGGGCGAAACCCAAGCCGGTAAGGGTGTACTGCCATGGGATCATACATCGAATCTAGGTTCTATTGGTGTAACGGGCTCAGCGGCCGTGAACACAATGGCTGCTGAAGCTGACGTCGTCATTGCTGTGGGCAGTAGATTACAGGACTTTACCTCTAGCTCAAGGGCCTTATTTAAGGCTGATGCCAAAATTGTTTCGCTGAATGTAAACGGCTTTGATGCCACCAAGCACTACGGAACGCCTTTGGTGGCTGATGCCAAGGCAATACTGCCTAAACTAACGCAGCAATTAGCTGACTGGCAGGTCTCTTCAGTTTGGCAAAATAAAGCAGAGACGCTTCGCCAGGAGTGGAATGAAACGGTTTCTATTGCCATGACAGATCGCGAAACGGATTTACCGACTGATGCCGAAGTTATCGGTGCGGTAAACCGCTCAGCCGATGAAAAAGACATCGTGGTCTGTGCGGCTGGTGGTTTACCTGGTGAGCTGCATAAGTTATGGCGTACCCGCTATGACAAAGGCTACCACTTGGAATATGGCTTCTCTTGTATGGGTTACGAGATCGCTGGTGGCCTTGGTGTCAAGATGGCTAAACCGGACTCAGAAGTGTTCGTCATGATTGGCGATGGCTCTTACCTGATGTTGAATTCTGAAATATCGACGTCGGTCATGCTAGGGCACAAGCTGGTGTTAGTGGTGTTGGACAACCGTGGCTATGGCTGTATCAACCGACTTCAGCATGCTTGCGGAGGCGCTGGCTTCAATAATTTGCTCAAAGACTGCAATACCGTTGAAGAAGGCGCACCAAAAACTGATTTCGCAGCCCATGCCCGTTCGCTAGGAGCGAAAGCAGAAAAAGTCGCCAATATCGCTCAGCTTGAACAAGCATTGATGCGAGCCAAGCAGGCGACATCTACTTATGTCATCACCTTGGATACTGACCCTCTAAGCACAACAGAGTCTGGTGGTTCATGGTGGGAAGTTGCAGTCCCCGAAGTGTCTGAGCGTGAACAAGTTCGCGCCGCCAGAGCGCGGTATGAAATCGCTAAACAACAGCAAGTTATTTAAGGAGAATAAGCATGACTGTTCAACTAGGTATAAACCCACTGACCTGGACCAACGATGACTTGCCATCACTGGGTGCTGAAACACCGCTAGAGACATGTTTGACGGAAGGGCGAAAAGCCGGTTTTGTAGGCTTTGAGCTGGGGAATAAGTTTCCGCGCGAAGCCAGCGTGCTTGGGCCAATTTTGGCAAACCACGATGTTAAGTTGGTTTCTGGCTGGTATTCCGGTGAATTGTTGACCCGTTCGGTAGAAGAAGAAATTGAAGCCGTACAACCTCACTTAACATTACTGCGTGAGTTGGGTGCCAAGGTAATGGTATTCGCTGAAGTGACTAATTGTATTCACGGGTTACAAGACACGCCAGTACGCTTACGACCTAAATTTCCCGCTGACAAATGGCAAGAGTATGGCAAGAAACTTAGCGAGTTTGCTAAGTACACCAAAAGCCAGGGTGTTGAAGTTGCCTACCATCACCATATGGGCACGGTTATCGAAACCGCGGAAGATATCGATAACTTGATGGAATACACCAGTGATGAGGTGGGCTTACTGCTTGATACTGGCCATCTGACTTTCGCTGGTGCTGATCCAGTGCTAGTCGCAACACGTTGGGCTCACCGTATCAACCATGTTCACACCAAAGATATAAGAGCGGATGTTCTGGCCGATGTGAAGAATCGAAATACCAGTTTCCTAAATGCGGTGTTAGATGGTGTTTTCACGGTACCGGGTGATGGTTGCGTAAATTACCCTGCGGTATTTGAGCAACTGAAGAAAGCGAATTATCAAGGTTGGTGTGTTGTAGAGGCAGAGCAGGACCCTTCCATTGCTCACCCAATGACGTATGCAACTTTAGGTTTTAACAATTTACAAAAACTTGCTCGCGAGGCCGGGCTATTAACTGGCGAAGGCCAAGAGTAATTACAGGAGCAAAACAATGGAAACAGTTCAAAACTTCATTCAGGGCCAAATCAGCGAAAGCCACAGCCAGCGCTTTGCACCGATATTTAACCCGGCGACAGGCGAACAAACTCGTCAGGTGGTTCTAAGCTCTGCGGCCGAAACCGCTGAAGCTGTCGCAGTAGCTGACAAAGCATTCCCAGCCTGGGCGAAAACTTCACCGCTTAAGCGTGCCCGTGTCATGTTCAAGTTCAAGGCGTTGCTAGAGCAGAATATGGACAAGCTGGCCCGTATAATTTCTAACGAGCACGGCAAAGTTTATTCAGACGCGGTCGGTGAAGTAACTCGCGGTCTGGAAGTGGTTGAGTTTGCCTGTGGTATTCCGCACCTGCAAAAAGGTGAACATTCAGCAAACGTTGGTACAGGCGTTGATAGCCATTCATTGATGCAACCGTTAGGTGTATGTGCAGGTATTACCCCATTTAATTTCCCGGCAATGGTACCAATGTGGATGTTCCCGATTGCATTGGCAACGGGTAATACGTTTGTTCTGAAACCATCAGAAAAAGATCCTTCATTGGGGCTGGTCATTGCAGAGCTGCTAAAAGAAGCAGGCTTACCAGATGGTGTGTTCAATGTCGTTAATGGCGACAAAGAAGCCGTTGATGTACTCCTTACCGACCCTAAAGTTCAAGCGGTTAGCTTTGTTGGTTCGACCCCAATTGCCGAGTATATTTACTCAACCGCATCAGCACACGGTAAGCGTTGCCAAGCCCTTGGTGGCGCAAAAAACCATTGTATCCTAATGCCAGATGCAGATTTGGATATGGCGACAAGTGCTATTATGGGCGCAGCCTACGGCGCTGCTGGTGAACGTTGTATGGCATTGTCAGTTGTCGTTGCTGTTGGTGATGAAACCGCTGATCAGGTTATTGATAAACTGAAGTCACAAATTGATGCGATGAAGGTCGGTCCTGGTGTGGTTGATGGCCCTGAAAACGACATGGGCCCAGTTATTTCTGCACAGCACAAAGAGAAGATCTGTGATTACATTAATTCAGGTGTAGAGCAGGGTGCTGCACTGGTTGTTGATGGTCGCGATATCAGTATTGATGGTCATGAAAATGGTTTCTTTGTTGGGCCAACGCTGTTTGATAATGTGTCACCAGAAATGACTATCTACCAAGAAGAAATCTTTGGCCCAGTCCTAGCGATTGTACGTGTACCGGATTATCAAACCGGTCTTGAGCTTATCAACCGTCATGAATACGGTAATGGCACCGCTATCTTTACCCGTGATGGTGAAACTGCGCGTCAATTCAGTGAAGACGTACTAGCTGGCATGGTTGGGGTAAACGTGCCAATTCCAGTCCCAATGGCATTCCACAGCTTCGGTGGCTGGAAGCGCTCGGTTTTCGGCCCGCTGAATGTGCATGGTAACGACGGTGTGCGCTTCTATACCCGGATGAAGACAGTCACTAGTCGTTGGCCTACCAGTGTTCGTCTTGAGCAGCACAGCAGTAGCTTTGTTATGCCAACCATGTAATACGATTTGAGTTAAAGAATAATGCCAGGCTGTTCTCAGTCTGGCTTTTTTAATCGTGGTAGGTTTATAAAATGACTAATTCATTGTTTATTGGATTTGGTATCGCTATGAATAAAGGATTTAATCAATATGAAAATAGCAATTGGCAATGATCACATTGGCGTCGAGATGAAGTGCCATATAATAAAAAATCTTGAGGCTTTGGGTCATACAATGGTGAACGTTGGTACTGATGACAAAGATCGAACACATTCTGCTTTGTATGCAGAGGAGGTAACAAACCTGATAAACCAAGGCAAGGTAGATCAAGGGATTTTGATATGCGGCACAGGTGTTGGTATGTCTATCTGTGCCAACAAAGTTAACGGTATTCGTGCAGTGATGGGGGCAAACCTTTACACGGTAAAGCAATCAAAAGAGCATAACGATACCAATGTGCTTACCCTTGGTGCGCTCACTACCGATCTATCTACTGCGGTGCAGCTCGTTAAAACATGGCTTGATGCAAAGTTTGATGGTACGGAAACACGCCAATATAGGCTTAGCCTTATCTGCGATATAGAAGCTCATCAGCTAAAAAAGAAGAACTTCACTGTAGATGATGGCATTAGCGAAGTGCTTCAATTGCCATAGGTAGCAATTCTACCCAACTATAGATAACAATAATGGCTATTACGACTGTCCATATAATGCGCTCAACCCAACTCTTGCGGCTGTAGTAGCGAAATGGGTCTGGTTCACCACAATTAGGGCAGGTATGAGCGCGTTTAGAAATCTCTTTTTCGCAAAGTGGGCAAGCTAGCAGTGGCATTCTTAATTACTCCGTACGTATTAGTCACTTTTTAAACATAGTGTAAAATCAGTAGGCTGGCGAAAGCCTTAAGTGAATAGATTCAGCAAAAAGTGAACCATATCAAGTTTTCTTATTTTATTGGTACTAAGGGTTAAATCGCCATCAATGAGGCAGTCAATAGAAAATATATTGTGTAGAAAAACGGGAATTTGGCTGTAAAAAGATGCAGGGAGATGTAAAAAAGCGAAGGAACCCCCTTCGCTTAAGAATATGGCCAAGTCAGTAATGTTGAGCAAAGCAAATTGAAGCTACATGGATACGCATTAATAACCAAATGCAGGACTTAGCACGTCATAAATGATCGCCGGGTAAGCTGGATCCATCTTTAATGGTCTGTTGTAGACAGAGTCTGTTTCGTTGTCTATGAAGTTGGCGATGAAGAACAGTTGGTCAACAGTGCGATATGAGTCCATCACAAAGTCTGAGCCTGCACCATCTAGCGGTGAGCCATCAGAGAACACATGGTTATTATCCGAAATGATGGCAAGTGGGTGTTTCATAGTGTGGTAATCCTCCTCCTCTGTACAGGCGTTTTCCTGGCAGAAACCCAGCGAATAGAAGACTTCGCCATACTCAATATGCAGCTCTTTGCCATCTAAGCCAGTTGCTATATGGTTGGCTTGTGGCCAAATTTTACCTGCAGCGATATTGTCATCATTCACTACCCACGTGAAGTTGTGCTCAAAGTCAGTGCTGCTGTGGCCTGGATCATTGTCAGCTGTATTCTTCGCCGCATAGTAGGTGATTGTAAGAGTGTCATTTTGCCAATCACAGCCAGTAAAGACTTCGTATTGCGGGTGCTCACCCTCAAAGCTACAGGCTTTGTGAAGAGCAGCAACTGTCATACCAAAGCGTTCAGAAACTTCAGAGTACCAGTTGTCTGGCTGTGGGCGATCTGGGCCAAACTCAGGCAAGTGCTCTGGTACCTCAGGTACAGGCCTCTCCGGAACTTCAATTTCAGGCAAATGAGTTGCAGGTGGCATTACTTTGTCATCAGTAGAGTTATTTGACGAGTTACAACCAGCTAGCAATGCAACAGCAAGGATTGCAGAAAGTTTTTTCATTTCAATTCACCATAATGATGACCTACCACAGTAGTAGGTGTTGGGTTAAGTGCTTAAGTTATGGTGTATTTATACAGTGTTTTATTGTTGTTGGTATAATTACTATCGTTGATATCTATCATAAGCAATTCTGATTGCTGAGATAAAAGAATATTGTTTTATTAAATTTTTTAATTTAAATAAATAGTGTTTTATTAATATTGAGTGCGTATGCCATCATCAAAACTTCGACATTCACCTGACGAAAAGAGTGTACTCGCTCTGTGAGTCATTTCTGCTTGGTGTGTGTGCTATCACGTGGCGGCTGATCGCCTTTAGATTAAAATCAGGGATAGAGACGGGTTGTAAGGTTGATCTGTAACCAGTTGTTCAAAAAGGGTTGGACAAAATAGCTGAACTGCGTAGCCAGAGACTCCAACAACAAACTTGTCATGCTATGATTGCTGGTTAACAACATTAGCTAGCAGTATTGATTATAAGTTTCGACTGGTCATTGAGATTCAATAGCACTTTCAATGTAAGTTGCAACATATATGCCCTTAAGGGCGAGACGAGCCATGAACAGTAGCCACCGAAAACTATTAACGACATTAGCTTCACTACCTGTAACGGAATTTAAGACTCATAGCCAAAAGGTTAACCTCGGTGATGTGTTTGTCTGTCGCCAAGGATTGACTTGGGACAGTCATCTATCTGCAGAGGATGCGATACAGCGTGGCGCTTGTGGAATAATCGCAAATCGCCCGTTGGAGCTGTCGGTTCCATGTATGGTGACGCCAAGCCACAGCACGTCAATTAGCCTAATCAACCAATATTATGCATACCCACAAGATAAGATTAAGCATATTGGGGTAACGGGTACAAACGGCAAAACGACTGTGGCATATTGTCTTAACCAATTGTTGAACCTGAGAGGAAAATCAGCTTACACCGGTACGTTGGGAAGCTCTTTCGATAACGTGTATTACCCGCTAGACAACACGACACCTGATGCCATTACCTTGTTGAATTTGTTCCACGCGATGGAAAAGTCTGGCGTGTCACACCATGTGATGGAAGTCAGCAGCCATGCGCTATCACAAGACAGGGTCACTCATATTGACTTTGATACGGTGATCATCACCAACATTGGCTCGGATCATCTGGATTACCATAAGCATCGTGAAGATTATATACAGGCCAAACTTCGTTTGATTGATCGGCTTAAGCCTGGCGGGATAGCGATTGTCAACATCGATGATGAACAGGCGCTTTCAGTAATGGAGCGCTGCCGAAGCCGTTGTGAGGTCATCTCTTTTAGCTGTGCAGACGATCAAGCCGATCTTTATGCTTCACATATACATTCAACCTGTAGTGGCAGTGAATTTACCTTGGTATATCAAGGGGCGCAGTATCAAGTGGTATCAAATCTGCCGTTCCGGTTCAATATTGAAAATAGCCTAGCAGTTATTGCCTCAATGCTGGCTCTGGGAATGGTGATTAGCGAAGTATTGGCATTGTTTGGTGACATGCAACCAGCACCTGGAAGAAGTGAAGTATATCCTCTCAGTAATGGTGCTACGGCGATCCTCGATTATGCCCATAATTTCGATAGCCTGAGCAATTTGTACCGGAATGTCCGTGAACATAACACTGGCAGGGTAGTAACGTTGATAGGTGTAACCGGTGAGCGGTTAGCCGATGCTCCGGAGATAGGGCAGCTTTGCTTTAACCAGTCTGACCGATTGGTACTGACAACTGATAATCCGCTGGGAGTAAGTCAGGATGTGTTGTTTGGTGCGTTAATGAGCAACTTACCGGCTGAACTGAATTCAAGGGCAACCAGTGTTGAAGACAGACAACAGGCGGTTATTGTGGCAACAGCCGATCTTCAACCCGGTGATGTCTTGTTGTTGTGTGGCAAAGGGCATGAGAAATATCAATATATCAGTAACAACAAAAATAATGCTGAACCTTATTTAGGGGATTTGGAAGCATTAAATGTCGCTGCTGAAAATATGGGTTTGCGAATAGTATCGAGCCAACTGGAGTCCGAAAAAACCGCTGATCTAATGGTGAAATAAAAATCGGGCAATAGATTTCAAGCAGCCAGCAGTTTAATGGCGACTGTTGTAAACAAGGTGATAAAAAAGGGCTTTGATATCGAAGGCGGAAGATCTTGCCATGCGGAAGAATGCAACGTATCTCAACTTATTGCCAGTTTAAATATGGCATAGGGGTCAGTTCGTTTACTTTAGTATTACTCGCATGGGATATTGCCGGGGGTGAAGCTAGTGCCTTACTTTGCATTGCGTTTGCAATTAAAATGTTTGCTTATGTTGCTCGGATCTGGAATGTCATTTATTCATTGGTGATGGTTGATTACTTAGTTACTCGCTGGTTTCAGGAGAAGACTAGAGCGTCGAGTTGTGGGAGAAGTAGGCCACTAAATATCAGAGTATAAATATTTTTATCAAGTGGCCTATTAATTAGTCATGATTTGTTATTTAGTCTGTTCATGACGGATAAACATGATAGCAATCATGCTAAATCCCATAAATTGCCATAAATATTGACCATCACTCGCGCCAGTAAGTGTTTGAGTAAATGCCATACAACCAGCTACAAAGAGTGATGAAACGGCAGAGTAGAATAGCCAAGGGCGTTCTTTATTTGCCATGAACTCGCCGTTTAAGACTGAGCGAATAATTAGAATGAATGGTACACATTGTAAAAGGATTAATACTGGAAACATGAAGTCAAATGTTGGGCTTAGCAAGGTATGACCTACTTGGCTATTATCCCATGTGCCAACAATATAACCTTTCCAACCAGCCCACGTATCGCCTGAATATGCTGTCTCTGGTGTAATGACTCCTAATATCACACCCATTACTTTATCTATGAAGCCATTTTTGAACCAGAATACAAACAAGAAGATCTGTAGTGGAATAATTTGAAAAGCCATTTTCTTTAACATGGTTTTACCTCGAGAAAGCAATAATTTTGAGTGGGTGAGATTATGGGCAGGATAGGCGTACTTATTGTTGATGCAAGGCAATCGGCAGCGTAAACAAACAAAAATCAAATCTAGGATATTACAGGTGAAGTCGGTGTGGATTGCTGCTACGTGCCTGAAACCCTTGTGAGACAAGGGCTGTAGGATGAAGATATAACGATTGCCAAGTTAAGAAGGATTTTGGGTTTGGAAAAAGTTTGCTTTTTGTAAAGGTTCCATAAGATCAAAGAGTTGCCCGTTTACCTCTTTTTTCATATCGCTATAGCATTGGTAATGGTAAGCCGCGCCTCTTGGGTTGTGTGATTGTATGTCAACCACACTCAAAAGATAGAAACTGATCGGGCTTGGGGTACTTTCTGCTGCGTAGAAAAGGTAAGGGAAAGCTTGGTCATTACGTCCGTTCAGTAGTAATGCCAAACCTAAAGTTAAATTGGCAATATCACAGCGAGGGTTCATCTCAAAAGCTTGGTTCGCAAGTTGAAGAGACATTTCTTGGTCCGCCTTGCTTCCGTTTTGTAAAAACCGTAATGACGCATTATAGGACAGTAATGAATTAACAAGATAGTTTTCACGCCCCTGTTCTTTTATCGTTTGAAGCTGCTTGGCAACAGAGTCGAGAGCGATATTTCCTTTTCCTTGATAAAAAAGGGATATACCCGCAGAGATCACTTTCCAATCATTGTAATCTGTAATTGAAGTAATACGATGATTAGCGATTTCATATCCTGGGTCATCGGGCGATATGAGCGTCTTTAATTCGAGAACAACATCACCAACTTCATTGAAAAAATTGTTTTCATTGAATTGTTTTTCTATTTTTTTATTTAATTCTGGTTGTTTCGAGTGTTGCACAAAAACGGTTAATAGATAACCTTTTTCGTTATGCTTTATCCAGCTTTTAAGTTCAACGCCATTGCTACCGAGTGTTTTTTTTGCCTCAGGTGTCAGTTGAGAAAAATGATAGCCTGAAATGGTTTTTGCGGAATTTAGGCCATAGAAAAGATAATTATAAACACTTTGTGACATCTCATAATCTTGCTCTATATCAAGTTGTACTTGATGCAGAAAAACAGGCGTAATCTGTTGTGCTTGTGTAATTTTTTCAGCCTCTATGTTGAAAGCAGATTGTTGCCAGGCGTACCCTACGCCAAGCCCTCCCAGTAGTAACACTCCGAAGATGATGATAGCGAGACGTTTATTCTTTCGCTTTACCATTAGTTGCGGGTTGACTGTTGTTTGAACGGATTCTAGTTTTTCTTCTTTTGGTATTAGAGCTGTGCATTCAACATGTGACTCTGCTGTATTTAGCTCTGGCGAATTTACCTCGGAAACCACCAGATCAAATAGGTACCCCTGTTTAGGAATAGTTTTGATAATACTGTAAGGCCTGGTTTTATCTCTAAGTTGACTCCGCAGTAGGCTTATCACTTGGCGAACCAAGTTGTCTGAAACGTGACTTCTTTTCCACACGCTATCTGCTATCTGGCGGGCATCAACTACATTGCCATTTTGTTCGATGAAATAATTGAGAAGCTTCGACTGTAGCGGCTCGAGGTGTATATCTTCTTCCTCAATCGTGATCTGGTTATGGCTTGGAGTGAAGAGGATCCGAGGTTCGTGGTGAATAAGATAACGGGGCATGTCAGTCATGGGCTTACAACAATGAAAAAATTAACCCTGCTAGCCTAGAGGGTTTGAATCGTGGAAGCAAGTCTCTGCCTTTGATGAACCTTTTTTGAGGATATTACCTAGACAATTTGGCCTGCTGCAGGCTTATTTGAAGTGTTGCTCATTGATTACTATGTATTTTTCACCACAACATATCGAACAAGACAAGTGTGTCGACTTAGTCCTTGGGCACCATTTGCATGATCACATTTATGCCACTCACGTTTGTCGTCAGAGCAAACAGGTCTTTTAATTAAAGAAGAGACAGAGAACAGGATACGCAAGGAGAAATGCGTGAGTAAACAAGGCACGTTATTTTATGTAATGGGCGCGTCCGGGGCAGGCAAAGATAGCCTGCTTCAGGCGATACGTAATCTTTATCCGCAACAGCTATTGGTCGCTCATCGGTACATTACCCGCTCGGCACAGGCTGGTGGTGAGAATCACGTTGAGCTGTCGATAGAAGAGTTTATCCAACGCCATGCTCAAGGGCTGTTTGCCATGAGCTGGCAAGCGAATGGTTACCACTATGCATTAGGCAAAGAGATTGAGCTTTGGTTATCGCAGGGTCTAGATGTCGTCGTTAATGGCTCTCGTGCCTATCTAGAGCAGGCCATGAAGGATTTTGGCTACAGGGTTGTCCCTATTGTTGTCGATGTCAGTGTCGAAGTGCTTGAAGCGCGGCTTTATGCCCGTGGCCGTGAGACACAAGATCAAATTGTTGATCGCCTTGCGAGGGCTGAGTATTACCGAGGACAATGCCATGATAATGGGTTTGTGCTTAATAACAGTGGCACGTTAGAGCAAACTATTACGCAATTTATCGAAGAGTATAAAAAGTACCAGAGCGTTAGGCCCCAGATAGATGGTTATCAGTATCAAAGGTCTGGGGGGATACGGCAATGAAGTTAACGGTAATAGGGACAGGGAAAATGAATAGATTCGCGACAATCTTCATTTGTTCCAGCAAAATATGCTGTAGCCTTTCTGGAAGGCTTGGAACAGTTAGCCAAAGTCTAGAGCTGATATTGTAAGAGAAACCGTGCCAAGGTATGGTTTTTTTAGCATTCTGAATCAATGAATTCGACGATGTAAGAGTCTGAACCTTTAGCATCGGTATAAATGACTCGACAATGATAGTTCAAGCTACCTTTCCTTGGGAATGATATATGTGCAGTTAAACCGCCATTTTTATTGCTCGTATTTGTTACATATAATTTTGCGTCAACGTCAAAAGCTCTACGTACGTTATCAATATGGCCCGAAGGGTAGCCATTGCAAATATAGATATCTTCAAGGAAAAATGAATTCTTACTATTTTCTAATGCCTTACTGAGCTCTTCGCTGGTATCTGGGTAGCATTTCGACAGTGCACCGCTGATATCAGCTTTGGTGTGAACAAGTTCAGACATTGTATGAATGTTTGTCACAATTGATTTGAGTGTTGATTTACGTGCATCAGACTGAATGCCTAACATTTTTACAGCGGCAGTAATGGCTAAAAAAGCGACTAAAACAATGACGGTAACGAGTCTAATCATAATGGAATGCTGAGTTTAATTTATTGATAGTATGGTTGATAATTTTGAATGCTGTTTTTTTGTTTGATGTGATTCTATGAGTAAAATTATGCTTATGCAAGTGATGTATGATTAGGTGTCTAGATAGCACACAATTTTATTGGTTGGTTTATTGGTTAGGAGGGGAAAAGGTTAGGTGGGTAGATACAAAAATGCCAAAAGCACATCGCCTTTGGCATAGAGAATTTTTGGTTTGCTACGTCTTGGATTAGAAGTGCAGTTGAATAACCGATTCAGCCACACAGCCAGGACGGCGAACGCCTTCAATCTGAACGGTAAGCTCCTGGACAATTTCTAATCCACGCTTAACAGCTTTCACAGACTGAATTTTAGTTGTCGCACGAATGCGGTTTTCAGACTTAACCGGATACGGGAAACGGATCTGGTTGAAACCCAAGTTAACGGTCATTTTAGCCGTTGGGAACTTCTGATTCTCAGGATCAACGCTGTCAGTAAGAACTGATAGCAGTGATAAGGTCAGGAAGCCATGCGCAATGGTAGTCTTAAACGGAGACTCTTCTGCTGCACGTTCTGGGTTGGTGTGAATCCACTGATGATCTTCAGTGACATCAGCAAATTGATTAATACGACCCTGATCGACGGTCATCCATTCACCTGTATGGATAACTTCACCAAGGGTAGCAGTCAGTTCTTTGTAAAGCGCTTCAGCTTCAGGTTTCATTTCAATTGGTGCTGGCGTTTTTACAGCAGCTTCAGGTGCGATATTTTCCACAACAGTCTTTTCTATCTTTGTTTTACTAGGCTGCTCGACCACGTCATCGTTAGATGCAGACTGTTTGTTCATAACAAGGGAACCTAGCTGAGTTTTGTTCGCTCGGTTAACGAAATCAAGCCAGTGCTCACGCAATGAAGGAGAGAGTAAGTCTTTTAGTTCAATCGCATGCAGTGATAAGTCACCACGTTTTTGCTTAAAATAATCGACAACTTTCATGACTTGATACCTTATTATTAAAAACTGCCTGAAGCCGAATCAAGGCGATGTATTGTAATGAGAAATGAAAATTTTAAAAGAAAAAATGTGTTATAGCTCTCGGTTTTCTTATCTGTTTTCTTTTAAGTCATTGTTTTATGGCGATAAGTGATTTTTGTTGTTTTAGTGTAATAATACTAAATAGCTTACCTTTGGTATTAAACTGCTAGTAAAATCGCCGTTTCTCTACAATTCCAGCTTACACCTGTAAGTTAACTTCAGCGTACAGTTGTAAATATATTTCAGCTTACACGTGTATATTTATTTAAATGATAAGAGCATAAAAAATACACTGTATAAAACTGATGTTGAATAAATTCATAGTAGAGTAAATCAAGTCGAAATGCTCTAAAAAATAGCAGTATTTTATTCTTTTCGAAAATAATTTACGTGATGAAATTGCTAATTTGTCAATAATGTCACCAAGCTGAAACTCATTCTCAATTGAGAGAAAAAAGCTCCTTCAGTGATACGTCTACGCTTAAAGCCAAACAATTTGAAATGATGTTATTTGGATATAGACCCAATTCATTCCTTGGCGTGTTTTGGTAAGTATAATTTTGGCTAGGTAGTAAAATTGATGAAAAGTTATTGGACTCTGGGGTTGGCCTTGTGTTTGCTGACGTCAGTGCCTGTCGTTGCTGCTGAACACGATGACATGGCAGTAGAACTTGATCAATATGTCAAAAAAGCGGTTAAGAAGGGCATTCCTGGTGCCTCATTAGCAGTTGTTATTAATGGTGATATCAGGCTTTTACGCGGATATGGTGTAACCAAAAAAGGTGGCAAAAACAAGATTGACTCAGCGACTGTGTTCCCATTGGCTTCTATATCAAAGACGTTCGCTTCTGCTGCAGTGTCGATTCTTGTTGACCAAGGAGTAATAGAGTGGGATACCCATGTTGTTCCGTATTTGGATAACATCGAATTTAGCGATCCACAGCTAGGTAAAGACGTAACATTGCGTCACTTGCTATCTCATACCACAGGCTTGGTGCCACAAGCCTATTCGGATTTGATAGAAGATAACGTTAAGTACACGCGTATTCTTCAGATGCTTGATAGGGTTAAGTTTGTCTGCGATCCGGGCAAGTGCTACGGCTATCAGAATGTGGTCTACAACCTTTCAGCTGATATGTTGAAACTGGCCGTAGGAATGGATTATTCGACCTTTGTGCAAGAGAACATTTTCCTGCCGCTTGAAATGGATCATGCATCCTATGGCATGGAGGGATTTAAGGAGTCAGGTAACCGCGTTACCCCTCATGTAAAGGTGAAAGCGGGCTTTGCGCCTGTTAAGCCAGCACCTTACTATTATCGTGTGCCAGCAGCTGCAGGTGTTAATGCAAGCGCTCAAGATCTGGCAAAATGGATGTTGGCACAATTTGGTCATAATCCGTCTGTATTGCAGCCGCCGCTTTTGGATATAATGCACAAGCCGCATATTCGTGCGAATCAGTACCGGTACCGGGCAAAACTCAGTAACGTTTATTACGGCTTGGGTTGGCGTACATTTGATTACAAGGGGATTTCGGGTTTCGTCCACCATGGAGGCTGGGTAAAAGGGATTCGTACTGAGATGCTGTTTAATCGTTATACACAAACAGGGATGGTCTTTTTAACCAACTGCGAGACGACTGTTGCAAGGGAGATTGTACTTCACTTCCTTAAGCTGTATCGTCAGCAGTTCGAACAAAACAAGGACAAAACTTAGATTAACCTAAGAGGAATTTATCTATGGGTAAGAAAAGAAAGGCTTCACTCACAATCGTCAGTGCCAACGATAACCACGATATTGGCTCGGCTGAAACTGAGTTCGGTAGGGGCAAAATCAAAGACAACGCACTGAAAGCGGTTGTCACCAGCCAGTTATTCAAAACCCGAGTAGTGAAAGCAAAAAAAGGTAAAGGGAGCTTTAAACGTAAAGATAAACATTTAGGACGAGAGTCCTATTCAATGGCAGCTTGATTACAGCTCTCCTTGAATAGGACTTTCTTCTTGAAAGCTTTCCGAAATACAGATTCAACGAGATGAGCCTTAATGAAGTTGGAACTTAACAATCAATTCGCATTCGTTAGTGGAATGTAGTTGTTCGACATGTTTAGCCACTATTGGATTGGGGTGGCGCTTCAAGTATTCGATCATTGCTGAATTGCAGCAGCCAAGTGAAGAGATAAAACTCTTACAACTGGTGTTAGGGCATTGTGGCAGTAAAGCCATGACTTCTTCTGAGGCGAGCTGTAAGTACTTCAACTCATAATCGCTATCACCATGAATCCGCCAGAAGTTGGCGAGGTTGTGGCAAGACATCACCTTAATGGTCAGTAATTCTTCAAGCTCTTCTCGACTTCCTGTTGTAGGGGTAAGTTGCTGAGATTCAGCTAAGGCTAGGTGATAGTGAAACACAGCCATCATCGGCTTTATCTGTCGCTCTGCTTTATCGGCTAATAATGTATGCTTTTCCCATCGAGCTGCGTCCATAACCCCTCCTAATTTCCCCAAGCACTAAATTGAGTATTCTGTAATCAACCATGGTAATGATAATCATTATCAAGGGTTGCTACAACTTCATTTATGCAGTTCTATCTAGTTATTCTGATTTACAAGTTTTACCAGCAAAAATGAGGTATGAATCGCATCATGTATAGCTAGTCGTCATTGATGTCATGGTTTTTTGCTTCTATTCACAACTTGATACCCATTTTCTTAAAAATGACCAAAACTGGGGTTGTTTGTTTTCTGTTCAGATTGCATTATGGTCAACCCTGTAACGCAGGGGTGTTGACCGTTAAACTCTTTTATTATTAGCTGTTTACGTGTGGTCATGTTAAAAAAGTGACAGTTTGATGCTGGCTAGGTCATTGAGTTATCAGCTGTTTGAATGCAAACACACTATTGGGTTGGTACTTTTTTGTCACAGACCTAATAGTCTTGAATCAAGAAAACAGAATAGATAGATGAAAAAGCAAATTACAATCAAGATGCGTAACACACGCCGAACAAAAAAAATTCTCGGTGCGGGGTGTGGGGCGGTGGTAACCGGACTTCTTTTCGCTGGAAGCGTACAATCTGCGGGAAAGTGGGTTGAAGTCGAAAATGTTCACAATGGACGAGCGCCGTTGTGCCATCACATTGAAAGTGGTGAGCTGAAGTTCTGCTCTGATATTCAGCAAGAGCAAGAAGAGCCATAATTTGTCAAAAAGGGAGCACTATTCAGTGCTCCCTTTTTGCTTTTAATCGTGCCAATTTTACTGCCAATCTAATACTCAATATTTGTCCATATCGTAACAAAGCTAAACTCTATAGAGGAGAATAATGCTGTGTTGATGCTATGAAAAAACTGATATTCGGCGTATTGGGGCTATTTATATTATTTATCATTAGTCTACAGTTTGACAGCCAAGACGGTATTGCTGCTAGGCAAGTCAAGGCGCTAGCACCGGTTGAACAAAATTACTTGCTGGAGATCGATGGGCATATCAGTCAAAGCCCGCGACCTGAAGAAATCTATTCTTTTCCGATTAGAGTGGGGGAAATCGGCCCTGTTAACTCACTTTATTCCGGCCCAAATCAACACCCTTTTTTCTGTATGACCGTCGATTCTGGTTTAGGTCAACCTGTTGTTGATAACCAAGAGGGATACGGTGTTACCGTATATGACCCATTTAATGGAACCAAAGGTATAGGCTATTCCAAAGATTGTGCGCTAAAAACGCAATTGTCTTATGTTGTTGTTGATGAAGATAATGTCATTTCCAATCGCACTGAGTTGGAGCTTAAGCAGAATCCACCAAGTGAAAATGAAATACTTATTCGAGTCGAAAAGGGAACGATCAATCGTTACATCTATTCTATCGCTATGCCGATAGATATCGGTGAAGTGGGTGATCAAGATAGCTCCCAGATGTGGAACCAACGGTTAATATATCGCTTTGAGGGGGGATCAGGTTTAGGTTTCCGGCAAGGTAAAATGAAATTACACCGGTTGATCAAAAAGGAACTGTCGCAAATAAGAAAAGGCTACGCTGTGGTTGCATCCAGCGGCAACAAAACCAGCTATGGCTACAATATGTTATTGGCTGAAGATACTGCAAGAAGGGTAAAGGCACAATTTGTCAGTTTGTTTGGTGAGCCATTATATACCGTTGGTATTGGTGGTTCGGGCGGCGGGCTGGCCCAGTACCTTATTGCCCAAAACAGCGAAGGGATCCTAGACGGTTTGCTGCCACTGTACTCATACCCAGATATGGTGAGTGTGTCGATATATGCTCTGGATTGCGATTTGCTCAATACTTATTTCAGCTTTAGAGCTAGCGATAGAAAGCGCTGGCAAGATTGGCAGTCACGAGAGCAAATTGAAGGGCTTAGAGCAATTAATAAAGCAGAACAACGTTTTGGTTGGTTGCAGCCTTTAAATCAATTAGTGCGTTTTAAGTTGCCAGAATTTCCACAGGGAAATAGTGAATGTATAAATGGTTTCTTTGGCTTAAGTAGTTATCTGAATAATCCACGGCAGGGCTTTTTGAAGCCTTATTATCATGAATCGGTTGTCGAGAAGGTCAACTGGAATTACTGGCAGGATCTTGTACATATCTATGGTCAGGACGAACAAGGTTTCGCTCAATCGACTTGGGACAACGTTGGTGTTCAATATGGATTACAGGCACTGCGTGATAAAACAATTACGTTAGATGAGTTTATTGAAATCAATCAAAAAATTGGTGCCTGGAAGCCATTTGATGCAATGGAAACAGAGAAAAAGCTAAGCCTAAGTGCGAGTATTCCACCGCTATGGTTATCACTGTGGGGGGAGCATAACGTAACTGAAGATAAAACCATTCCGGCGAAACGACGATCTGCATCAATCTCAACTATCGAGCGTGCTTACCAATATGGTCAGGTGTTTATTGGCCGAGTCAGTTTACCGATTATAGATATTCGTCATTACCTAGAAGATGATTTGAATATGCACCACACTTCGGCTTCATTCGCGACCCGTTTACGGATTTTAGATGAAATGCAACATGCCAATAATCATGTAATTTGGATTTCAGATAAACAGTTTAACCCGGTAGAACAAGCCTATGAACTTATGGATGAGTGGTTAGTGGCAATTAATAAACAACCTGCATCGATGAACTATCAGCAGAAGGTTAAGTCAGCCAAACCGCTATTAGCAACGGATACCTGTTTTAATGCTGATGGGAATATACATGCCTCTGGGAGAGGGGTCTTTGACGGGCTGTGGAGTGGCAAAGAAAATGGTCCGTGTGCTGATGCATTCCCGATTTATAGTAATAGCCGCATTCAAGCAGGAGCCCCTTGGCAAGGAAGCATATTCAAGTGTCATACTATCTCTGTCGAAGCGGCGATAGACAAAGGAATATACGGTGATGTTGATGCTACGGATCAACTAGCAGCGTTAAAGCAAACTTTCCCTGATGGTGTTTGTGATTACTCATTGGGGGACAAAGGTAGGCCAAAATCGATGAGTAACATCATCACCCATTAGTTATCTATTTTTGGTGCGAATGCAGTTTGTTTTTGAATCAAATCAGTGCACTACCGCCGACCGGTAAATGGCACTTACCTGAACTATTTAACCAACGGTTGTTGAAGCTGCTTTAGATATAGAGTGACAGTGCAACTATGGTTGATAATAGCGAAGTGATAGGTGGATTTTTTTAACATATCACTATTGGCTCACAGAAATACCCCATTAATAACAGTGAATTAGGTTAAATCGTGTGGGATGATGTAGAAATGATATGTTGAAAGATTCAATGTATGAAGCTGTTAGCTCTAATAAATTTAACATGAGGTATGTAAATGAGAGCAATAAGAATTATTTATGTTGTGATTGCCGCTCTTGTTGCTTTGTCATCGGCGTTTGCTATTTGGATTTACTATATAAAAGAAGGTAAGGATTTACTAAACTTTACGATATCTATAGTTGGGTTCTGTATCGCTGTATTAGCTCTTTTTATTGCGGTTAGAACTTATACATCGATAGATAGTGTAAATAACATAAGTAAAATGGACGGAAATATACTAGATAATGAAAATTATGTAATTTCAGTTCCTGAATTAGTTAGACGCTTTCAGTGTCATGATGAAAAAACTTTAGAAAAAGAGTTATTCAAGTCCATAGAACTTAAGCTCAAGAGAGAATCTGATACGGCTGTTTTATTTGCCGATACTCTTCAATATATGGTTGACCTTATCGTGTTCTTTCCGGCAGTGTTTAATGCTAGTGATATTGATAAAGAAGCATATAGAAAACGTATGGGCTCTATTCTGTCAGAGATGGAACGTCGCTGTGGAATTTTACATGCAATTAGTAAGGGAAATTCAATACAAATTACTGAAACGATAAAGTTATTTAAATCAGTAATTTCATATCAAAGCTTTGTCGCTGATAAAAGCTTCAACATTCACGCAGACTTACTTCATGTAAGAGGGCCAATACTTCGTAATCCAGTTACTAAGACCATATACCATAATTATCTAGGTTTATATTACAATAAGAAAGGAATGCTCTTAATTAATGAGTCACTAGGTCTAAAGGGTATTGATGCTCTTTCTATCGAAGGTGTGAAATTAGTAAGTAAAAAAATAGGTTTGATGTCACCATCAAATAATGAAGATGCAATTATGTACTTTAAGTCAGCATGTGAGCAATTTGAACGGGCACACTTAGCTTGTGGAGATGACATAATGTGGCCTGGATTTATTGATTATAATAAAGCACGTACTCTGTTTTTTTTACGTTTATTGACTAATGAAGAGAATGAATGGCTAGAAGTCATGAATAATGCAATTGAGGCTAGAAGTCGATTAAATCGAATGATTGATGAAGTATTGACTGTTCATCGCTCTGAAAAACAGCAAGTAAATAATACACATTTACGTAAGTTTTTTATGTATCAAGAAGAGTTAGCACGCATGGTTAAGCTAAATATTTTACTTGGTACAGCATCAACATATTCAGACGTTTCCTCATTAGTTGTCTATCGAGGTTCATATCTTATTGGTAGGTCAACTGAAGAGCTTAAAAGTTTGCTTCAGCCTACTCATGGTTTCTCTGTTGCAAAGAAATATCAAAATGAGTTAGCTTTACATTTTGGGAGCAATCGCTACTGCACTGAGCTAACAAAAACATCAAGTTGACGTGAACTTCACAGCTAACGCTCGGCATTTTTAGTTTGGTTGGGTTTAGTGATTAAGGAGACTTTGTTTGAGAGCGTTGGTAGTTAGCTGCAACTTAGCAAGGCGCTACAGATGCGCAGCTAAAGTATGCATTTTTCATGTGCCCAAATTTTGAATATGGTCTTCAGACTAAGTTTGAACGTGATGGTGTTAGGGTATGGGCACTTGAGGGTGCAAATACGCTATAACAAGGCGCTCAACTCGATACTGCGTTACGCTCCGCATTATTGGTTTGAAGTATGGTGGGTTTTGTTAGTGTAGTGGTCGCACAATTTATAGCGGCGTTGTCTAGCTAGAGGAAATATGGACGTTTCAGTACAAATTAGCAAAGAAATCGAAGAAGCAGAAGTTGTTGGTTTATACAAAGCCAATGGTTGGTCATCTGCTGATGTTCCAGAGAAACTGATACCAGCATTATTAAATTCAGACATGTTAGTAACAGCGCGCAAAGACGGAAAACTTATCGGGATAGGTAATGCTATTTCCGACGGTTATTTAGTCGTTTACTATCCACACATGCTTGTTGATCCAAATTTCCAAGGTTTGGGCGTGGGTAGAATGATGATGGAACTTATGCAAAGTAAGTACAAAGGTTTTCATCAACAAATGCTTACTGCTGATGGCGACGCTGTCGATTTTTACAGAGCATTAGGTTTTGAAAGGGCAGGTAAGACAGAACCTATGTGGGTGTATGCTGGAAGCGATCATTAATGATCAGATTAATTTTATCCAAATTTTTACGTCGCTTAGCTTGGCGTTATGTAAATGGAGTAGAAATAAGCGATGGAATACAAGGTTATTAAAGAATATCGAGAAGCGCCAGAGTCACCTATTCGCATAGTAAAAGGTGAGAAATTACAGTTTGTCGAAGAGTCTAACCGTGAAGGAGACTGGGCCAATTGGGTTTTCTGTCGAGGTGCAAACAAAGGAGGTTGGGTTCCAAAGCAAATACTAGTCATCGAAAACCGTGAAGTAACAGTACTTGAGGACTATTTTGCTAAAGAACACAATTTAACAGTTGGTGAGATCATAGTAAAAGAGTATGAACTAAATGGTTGGATCTGGGGCAAAAAGCTAGGCAAGTCGGATGAACTCGCTTGGGCTCCTTTAAATCATCTAAGTGTTTAAGGTCAAACAAAAGCCCAGAAACATCTTTGCTTCTGGGCTTTATTATTTCGGCTGATTTAATTAAGGTTGCACTTAAGAAGCCGTTAAATCATTTTTTCAACCGGTTTCCAACGAGCAACATCAGTAGGTAGCTTAATGCCTTGCGAAGCCAGCAGATTAATCCGAGCTAAATAAGCGGCGCCGTGCATAAGGTGTTTTGCAACATCAGCAGCTTGGCGATTTTTATAATCATCTAAATAGCTACCTTTCGCCCATGCGTTGAACGCACCAAGAGCAGGACCCGCCCAAATTTGGTAGTCCATTTCACGACCCGCTTCACCGGTGTTTGACCAGCGGCTAGAAAGGCCAAGGTACCATCGGAAAATCAAAGCCATCTTACGTTTAGGGTTGCCTTCGGCACGCGTAATTTGCTTGGGATCGCGCTCGTTAAAGTGCGCAACGGTGCCAGCCCAGATGTCATCGAGTGTTGAGCGGAAAACTTGGGTTTCCAGCTTATGACGCTCATCGGCAGGGATCGCTTCAATAGAATCATAACGCGTGTAAATGTCATAAAGCTTATTGGCACGCATAGGGAAGAGCGTACCGCGTTTAACAACTTGTAATTTAACACCCATTTCAAACATGTCGGCAGCGGGTGCCATGGTTACATCGGCCATTTCAGTGGTCGAAAGCAGTTTACGAGTATGCTCACTCGCGCCCGCTTCAATACATGCTTGGTTGACAGAACCTGTGACAATATAAGCTGCACCCATATTAAATGCTGCCAGTGCCGCATCGGGTGTACCAACACCACCGCCAGTACCGACACGAAGCGGTGTTTTGTATTGGTGTTTAGCTTGAATTTCTTCTTTCAACGCTAAAATTGTAGGTAGCAAAGTGACCAGAGGGCGGTTATCAGTATGACCACCCGAATCCGCTTCAGCGGTAATATCGTCAGCCATTGGAACGAGTTGTGCTAGTTCCATTTGTTCTGGTGTAATTCGACCTTCGTCCACCAAACCTTGCAGCATTTTAGCAGGCGCAGGCTCCATGAACTTGCTGGCTACTTCGGTACGGCTGACTTTGGCGATAACCTTGTTAGCAATAACAATATCGCCTTTATGATCGCGGCTTAAACCTGCAGCGCGGTATTGCACAATTTGTGGTGTTAAACCTAAGAAGGCTGATGCTTCTACAGTACGCACCTTATGCTTTAGGAATAGCTCGACACTACCACGCTCAAGCGCTGGTTCGCTTGGGCTGTGGATCAAGTTAAAGGCGTAAGGACCGTTAGGCAGTGCCGCTTGAATACGGTTGATCGCTTGCTCTACACGTGAAGGGATGAGCCCCGCAGCGCCAAATGAACAAAGAATACCGGCTTGACCCAGTGCAATCACTAATTCTTCAGAAGAAATGCCATTCGCCATCGCGCCGGCGTAGTAGGCGTATTTAACACCATGCACGCGACAAAAATCACTGTCACCAAGGCTTTGTGTGCCAAGTGCTGGCGCAAATGCACTGACTGGGTGTGTACTGCTAGCGCTTGCACTATCACCAGAGGTCAGTTCTGCCTCTTGGCTTACACCAAGCCCTTTTTCTGGGTGATTGATGACGTAGCAGCCACGGCTCAGATCCTTTAATACTTTAGCCATTGCTTCGGTATTGAATTGAGTGGCATTTTCTTCAACTTGCCATGGCCAAGGAGAAAGCTTTTCGTTATTTAGGGTTGTTTGCATTGTCATGTTCTAATCCTTAACTCAAGCTTCTTCGATACAAATAGCGATGTCTTTTACTTCGTAAATTCGTAGGCCGTCTTTACTCAAGTTAGCGTTACCAATAATAATGCGCTTACCGTCTTCATCTTTAATTGCTGTGATGTGTACATCGAGCGACATTTGCTTGTTCAGTGGGTTGATTTGACCACGGTATTTCCATTTCACTTCCGATTGGATTTGACCAAATTTAGGTGAGCGGAAACCCGCACCAAGATCTTTGTTTAGGGCGTAGGTCTGCATTAGCTCAATAATCGCTTCAACACCTAATGAGCCAGGCATAACAGGATCTTGATGGAAGTGGAACTGGAAGAACCAATCACTTGAGTCGATAGTGCGCTCAGCGTATAAGTAACCTAAGCCTTCTTTACCGCCATCACTGGTGATTTGCACGGTATCAATGAAGTTCAAGCGACCGCCAGCAAGCTGGTAGTGCGGCTGTTTTTCACCGGTTGCAGAGACTGGTGCGTTGAAGTAACGGCTGGTTTTATCAAGCAAGTCAATCGTGACATCTGGGGTACGATTATTATCAACATGCCAAGGGTGGGTGACTTTACCGTTATCCAGGCCAAGTTGATCTTTCAGTGCCGCGCCTTTGAAGTAACCAAATACCGCTGTACCTTGATAGAAAGGAACACCATCTGTACTTAGCTCAAAACTGAAGCTCTGAACGATATTGGTGCCCATCATAACGGTTGAAAGCAGGCGAGAATCGTTAACAATGGTTTTGCCACGTAAGTCAACATTACGTAGCATCTTGCCGCTACCATCAAGGTTACGGAAGAAAAGCTCTTCACCTGGGAAGCCAAGGGTTGTACCCATATAACCAGAGATAAAGCCATTTGGCTGAAGAGAAATTTCCATCAATACCGAATAAGGCATCAGTGTTTGATGGCTGTTTTCGTCAAAGTACCATGCGTTTTCAGGCACTTCGTATTCCGCAATACACGACGACGGCGTTTTGAAGTTACCACGGGTACCATTAACTTCAATAACACGAGTAGTTAGCTGTAAATCACCACATGGAGTACGAGGTGGGATCATACCGCGGTAAATCGAGAAGTCAGGACCGAAACATTTCTCGATGTCACCCGTTGCAAATTCAAACATGTGGTACGGCGTAAACGGTACTGTGTCTGGGGTGCGATTCGGGTAGTCAGGCGTAATCGGCGCTTCTACGTGCTGTAGTGGGATCACACCTTTATTGGTCGCGGTGGCTAAATCGGGGATTTGCGCCATCAAGGGGGCATTCGCCGATGCTGCTTTGCTCACATTCGCTTCTGGTGTGCCTGTAACTTCAACGTCAAGTGCTACTTCAACGTTAAGAACAGCTTCAACCTGTGCTGGCGAATCTTCGACAACGTAATCTGATGAGCCAAGGTAACGCGTGCATTCCTCTTCTTCACGGATCATCACACCAAGATTTTGGAAATCCACCACGACTTTGCCGTCAAGCAAAATATCGATATTGGCTTTGGCGTATGGGCGAGGGCTCAAACCAATTTCTGTCACTTCCATACGATAAGTTAATACCGCAGATTGTGGCAGCACTTGACCACGACAACGTACTTTTTGTGGTGCGTTTTCAAGCGGCTGGAATCGACCATTTTGTACTTGGGTGTGCATACCTAGGTACATCATGTAGAACTGGAGTAACTGACCACAGCCTTCAGCCATCAATGAGCCCGCCATCACGGAATCATCTTTGAAGTGGCAAGGGAAGTACCAGTGTTCAGGTTCTAGCTGTTTATGACCTTCGATTAAGCCAAGTCCCCATGCGCCACCTTGCGGCTCAACACGGCTGACTTGTTCAATCATCATGAATTTTTCAGAGCTAAAGCACAATGAAGGCTGGTGGCGATCAGAAATGTGACTTTCACCAAAACAGCCCGCAATGTTTGCACTTAGCAAGTTATGCAGCGTGTGGTAGTCGAACTGTGTTTTCTGGCAATGAAGAAGCGGGTTGAAGCGCTGCTTAGTAGCTAGGTTACGCGCTTTGATCTCGTCTTCAGTACGGATAACACCTTTACCGTCAGCGAGTTCTTCATCGGTGAAGAAACCTGCACAGCCGTTATCCATTTTCAGGATCATCTTATCGCCAACGAAACATTCGTACGAGAAGAAGAACAGCAAGGTATCGCCGTTACGTGCGAAGTGATTAATCGAGATGTCGTAACGTAGTGTGTCACCACCGCGAGGTAAATCACCAAGGAAGGTCAGGGTACAATCGAGCAGGCGATATACGCGTTCGCCTTTATTTTCGAAGTCGATACCTAAGTAGCTGATCAGCATTAAATCACATTGACCAGACTCAACGGCAACTGCCCAAGGGATTTGACCATCAACCAAGTAAGGTGCATCGACAGGAATATCGTATTCCGTTGTCATGGTACTTGGTTTGTACTCCAGCATCGTCGCGTCAAGTTTCGTGACACGGGAAACTAGCAGGTAGTCTGTGGTGGGTAGTCTTACGCGACGTGAGTAGTTGTCGATAATGGCATAGTCTGGGCCAAAGACATTAGCGATATCACCTTCAGCGTATTCAACCAAATCATCGTAATCCCAAATGCATGGTTTACGGATGGGTTTGACGGGGGTTGCATACACGTTCACTGGTTGTGCGACAGCTTGTGTTGTTTGTGCTTGATCTGATACAGGTGCGGGTTGTGGGTTATAACCCGCTTCCATTTGGGCTGTTACTTCATTGAGTTGTGCTTTTAGTAAAGCATCAGCCATTTTCAAACCTTGTTCACGGCTTTGTAAGAAGGCTTGGTGAACTTGTTGAGCAAGTTGTTGGTTTTCGATAAATGCCGCTTGCTGTGATGATGCCGGGCTGTTTGTCTGAGTGTTCTGGCTGTTATTAGCGGATAGGACGTTGGTCATATTGCTTGGAATTCCTGTAATCGGCGCTTGGCGTGTTGTGGCCAAAATCGGGGATACGGGTGGTTGCGAATGCTGCTGTGTCTGCTGAGGTGTTGGCTCTGACAGCGAGGGCGCAATAGGGTTGAACACTGGCTTATGCGGTTTAATTCGCGGTGCAGTATTGGCCACTTTTTGTTGAATCGACGCTATCTCTGCGAGTTCGGCTGTGACTATGTGTTGGTAAATATCACGGCCACCAAGCGTTACTTGCTTGATGAGCTGGCGTTTATTGTCGTTTGCCAGTTCATTGTTTAGGCGAGTGTTTAACGCTTGCGTTTCGGCTTGCGACTGCGAAACGAGCAGTTGCGAACATTGGCTTTCACTCACACTAGCGACAATGGCGGATTTGGTCGGCTCGTGCGTTGCAGTGTGATTTAATGTAATTAAACCATGCAGTAAGCTCGCCATGCCTGAAGCGGCAAAGCTATGACCTAAACGTTGATTTGCGTGTGTAGGCTTAGCGGTGTGCAGTGGTAATTGTAATGCCTCAGTGCTGTCTGGGGCTTGGTTAATTTCCAATACCTTGATGGCAGAGACTGGTACACCCGTTGATGTTAACAAGCGATCAGTGACAGTGTGACTTTGGCTGGTAGCACTAAAGCCTGATGCTGTGATTTCACCGTATGAGTGCGAGTCAGAGTTAGAATCAGAACTTGCATCTGTCAGTACGACAGCGCCAGCACCTTCACCGACGTGCCAACCTGAATCTTGTACTGTGTTGGCAATAGGGCGAATGCTGTTTTTCAAGATCACTTGCTCAGCACTGCCACTTAAATCAACCGCAGCAATGACAACAGCATCAAGCGATTCTTGGCTCATGAGGTTTTCAGCCACATCAATACAACGAGCGACAGATTGCTCGGCAGCCGAAATGGTGAAGGCAGGGCCATTAAAGTCCCATAGCGACGCAATGCGTGACGCCATGATGTTGCCGATGAAACTTGTGTACTGGTTCAGCTTGGCAGCATCCAACACACTGTCCATTGCAATGGCTTCAAGTGATTCATATTCTGACTCTGTCAGCGTAACGCCCATGTTCGCAAGGCTGTCAGCAAGCTGAGTATGCAGGTTTACGCGTCCACGGAACTGATGCATTTCAAGCTCAGTTTCCATTGCAACTAATACGGCAACTTTCTGGCCTGACTCAAGTTTGGCATCACGAATGGCTTCATCGGCGACTTTCATCAACATGAGTTGTTGTGAAATTAAGCGATCGTCTTCGTTTGGCGGCACTTTAAAGCGTAAAAAGTCCAATTCAAACTGATCGATATAAGCACCATGTGGGATAGTCGGTAGACCAAACTGGCTTAATAGCTCAGGGTGTTGGTCTAAACCTTTCCAGCGTTTCTTCGGTAAGGCAACAAATGCATTTTCATTATGTTGAATCGCATGGCTAAGGGCATTAATGGTTTTTAATGATCCGAAGTGCGAAGCAAGACCTGTCACTTTTAATGCGGTTGAGTGACGCGGTAACGAATTGACCTCTGAACCTGCCGTTTTCTTCGCTGAGCCTGTTGTCGACTGTGCGTCTGAATAAGCCTCAAGTAAGAGGTGAGCATTACAGCCACCAAAACCAAAGACTGAAACGCCAGCACGTCGCGCAGGATTACCTGCTTTATCTGGCCAAGGTTGCACTTGGGTTGGCAGCGTTTGAGCACCAAATAAACCTTCAGGTGATGACAGAGGATCTGACAGGTTAATACTTGGCGGGAGCACGCCTTCTTTCATTGCAAAGATCATTTTCATGATCCCTGGCATGCCAGCAGCGGTGAGTAAGTGACCTAAATTTGATTTCGCTGAGCCAATCAAAGGCACTTGGCTACCGTTGAGTTTATCAGTAAAGAAACGCTCCATTGAGGTTAACTCAACTTTGTCACCCAAAGGGGTGCCTGTTGCGTGACACTCAATCACTTCAATACTTTCTGGTGACAAGTTTGTTGCTTCATAAGCGCGCTCAAAGGCTTGTACCTGACCTTTGCTATTTGGGCTTAACACAAACTGACCACGACCATCATTCGATAGACCAATGCCACTGACAACAGCATAAATATGGTCGCCATCGTGCTCGGCGTCCTCAAGGCGTTTTAGCACTAAGACACCAGCACCTTCACCTGCGAATAAGCCTTTACTGTTGCTATCAAAAGGAACAGAAACACCGTGATCTGGGTAGGCGTGGAAAATTGAGAAGCCCATATTGATGAAGAATGGGTCTGCGCCAGAAACTGCACCCGCCAGCATCATGTCGGCTTTGCCTGTACTGAGGTAATCACAAGCCAGTTTTAAAGAGTAAACCGAACTCGCACAAGCCGCATCAAGGCTTAGCTGGGCGCGACCAAGGCCAAGTGCATCAGCCACAATTTTTGATGCGTTATGTGCAGCGACACCATTTGCGGTATTCAGGGGTTGTGGTTGGTCGTTCGATGGCAACAGTGAAAACAGTGGGTTAGCAAGTTTGTCTTGTAGCGCTTTCTCTACTGCAGAGTGATAGATAGGCAGGAACAAGTCATTTGAACGCGTTGTCGGGAACGATAATGCCCCCATGATAACGCCAGTGCGTTCAAGTACATCGGCATCAAGTGCAATTCCAGCGTCTAATAGAGCCTTACGGCTGGTATCTAGCGCCCATAAGAAGCTATCGTCTAAACCATTGAAATAATCAGTGGGTAAACGGTAGCCAGTAGGATCAAAGGTGAAGTTTTCGATGTAGCCGCCTTTATCACAGTAAAAGCGGTCTGATTCACCTTGCTGGCCCTGATAAGCGTCTGGGTTTGCACCTAGCTTTTCAGGGCGTAATGTTGTGCGCGAATCTTTTTTATCTAACAGATTGTGCCAAAAATCCTTTGGCGTATCGGCATCGGGATATTGATTGGCAAGGCCAACAATGGCGATTTTTGCCGCCTTGTTGGCCGAATGGTGTTGAGAACTCATACTGGCTCTCCTTGTATATGAACTGAAGATTGAGCCTCTGAAGCGGCGAGTTGGCGGACAAGACCGTCAACTAATGGCGAAATAGATAAAGGCACCTGCTGGGTGATCAACTGAGCGATGCATTTCAATAAGGTTTGAATGTCATCACCGCCTTTAGCATTCGTTGCCACAGCAAGGCTATTTGACACTTTGTCTGCACGATTGATCTTATCGATTAAGGTGCTGGTTTGGCGGTCAGCGCCTAACTCGATGAACAAACGCGCGCCGTGTTCTCGAGCTGCACGAATGAGCGAAGTAAAATCAAGCGTTGAACAGAAGGTATCAGCAATGGAGGTCGCAATACTTTGTCTATCTATGCTCACTGGCTGATTTGCGTTTTGTGGCAGTAACTCTGCTGCGCTAATGAAACGAATATGGTGTGGGAGTACATCACACAGTGGCTGATTATAAAAATCAGTGACTTGAGCATGCTGGCTCAAAGCGGGTGTGGTATGCATAGCCGTCACGCGGTTAGAGGCAATACCCCGTTTACCCAGTTGCTTGAGTAGGGCTCGACAACTTTGTTCACAGCCCGCAAGGATACAAGTATCACCTTGGATAATGGCAAGGTAAGCACGAGGGAATTCAGGTAGCAAAGCCTCGATTGCCGCGGGTTCGCTGCGGACCAGGAAGCTATTCCATGTAATTTCTTCGTCTTGATTGAGTTGCCATACCTCACGTACTGCTGTTAATTCACCCGATATTGCGGTGGTGAAAATCGGGCTAGTTTGGGTCATCTCAATCAAAGCATGAGGATTACGCCACACGCCTAAGCTGGCCCACATAGAGGCTTCACCTTTGGAATAACCCAGTGCAAAGTCAGGTTTCACCGAAAAAGAGCCACACAGTAGTTGAGTCAGTATGTAACTGCTGCCAACACCGGCAATGGCAAGCTCACTGAGCGTCATCTCTTGGGAGGAGTTCCCTGTCTTTTCATTGCTAGTCGCGTAGGTTTTGTCCGCTTGCAGCATTTCTTTCAGATTACCTTCACGCTCTAAACGGGCGTAAAGCTCAGGGAAATACTGGTGAAAATCACGCATCATGCCCGGGTAGACAGTGCCTACACCAGGATACACAAAGGCCACTTTGCCACGGCTATCTGGTGCTGGTGAAAAATAGCTACCAGCAGGGGTCTTATAGTCGGTTTGCTCGGTAATTACCTTGGATAACACCTTTGTTAGCGCGTTGATTTCTAACAACACCGCATCGGCAGATGCGCCTTGCAACACTATGGTTAATTGCGCTGCTGGTGGCTGTGTTGCTTTTAGTTGGGTAGATAGTGCTTGAAAGCACACTAAATTCTGGTGCATTAACTCGATGAGAGCTGCTGAGCTTTGTTTGGAATCAAGCGATGAAACAGGGTTTAGATTTTTGCTTAGGCTCTGGCTTAGTTCTGCGAGCTTTGTTGATAGCTCCGTCTCTGTATTTCCCGAAATAATGAAAAATAAACGAGATGTATCGAGCAGCGGTCTTGCCGCTTTTAAGCCTGTCGCTTGGGTTAAAACTAGGCTAGTACTGCTTGCTTGGTTTTCGGCATTTAAGCTCAAGCAAGCAACGCGCGCTTTGTTTGGTTCTGTAAACCAGTAATGGCCCAGCTCGACATCAAGCTGTTGGTGACGTGCTGAGATGTCATCAATCAGTTGATATAGCGCTGAAAATTGCTCAGTGGCTGTTGATGCGGTAGATGTTTGCTCAACACTTATGTCATCAGGTTGACGACGCGATTGCTCAACCGCAAGTGGCAAACTTGCCGCAAAGCCTGATAAATAAGCATGTGGGTGGATACGGTTTTGAGCGGCGGTTAAGCCAGCCATTAACATAATCGAACGATTCGACTGCGATGTTAATGTTACCGCTTTACCTTGGTTAACTACCTGAATAGCCATATTCAGTGTGGCAGTGAAATCGTCAGAAAGTTTGATGTTTTCAACCACTAATGACGAAGGTAAAGGGTTGGCAGAAAGCCCAGCGCGAGGCTGGGCTAAAAGAGCGATGCGCAATGGCATCGCTTTATTAATAGAAGAATCAGCCACTACGACAGAAGCTCCTTTTCTAATTGGGTTTTCACCAAAAACGCCTCATTGAGGGTTTTGCTGATGGTCACTTTAGCCCCTTTCATTACGGCACTTAGGCGTCCATCTTGGTGGTATAACGCAATATTGGCTTGTAATGAGCGAGCAGTGCTTTTAATCACCTCCAGTTCAATCCAACCGCCGTCACCAGACTGCATCGGTGCATACGAAACAAACTCGCCAATAGCCGATGGCAGGCTGGCAGAACCGTATTTCAATCTTGCCCATACCAACATAGCTTGTAGTAAGCAGTCTTCTGCGAACGGTTGACTACCACCAGCATGTTGCGTTGGAATAAACGCACCACAATCGGTATTAGAGATATCGGGTAACTGACATTTAGCCACTAAACCGTGATCGTCAAAACGTGTCACAGATTGAATACCTTGCAAGCGAGGCCCATGAAAGAGGGTGCCATTGCTGTATAGGTCATTGGCTGTTGCCACAGGTTTCGCTGAATCGTTAATAAAGGTTTTCTCTAAACCTGTAGCCATGGTGTCGTTATCAATAACAAGTTGCGCTTGATATTGAGGTCGACCACCACAGCTGATTAACGCTTTCCACTGCGTTGCTATTTTTGCATCAGGTGAAATATCCAATGTGAGAGTTTGCACATCATCATTTTCAAAAATCACCCCTTTAAGCAGCTTGTAGTTGCGAACGCTAACGTTCGCCCCTAACCATTGCTGTGCTGCTTCACGCATCCATTGAATGGCACATACCGTTGGCAACACAGGGTTGCCAGCGATACAGTGGTCCTTGATGAAAGGCATTGCTTTCGGATCAAGGTCGCGTGTTACAGTGATGCTCGTTTTCAGCGGACTCTGTGCTACCTGCATAGACTCCGCATTAGGCTTTTTTACAGCATTCTCCTTGCTATCAGTACCTTGCATGCTGGTGCCGATAAGTAATTGAATACCTGTTTCATTTAATAGTTGGCTGCTGAATAGATCGGCACCTGCTTGTAGTGGAATAACGTACACACCACGTTCAATGAACATCTTCTTCAGTGCAGGGTTTACCATCCCACCATCCCAAGGTCCCCAGTTGAAGCTCATGACTTTCGCTTCAGGGTGACGGGCAGAGAATTGCAGCGCTGCTTTGTTCAAAATGTCGTTAGACATGGCGTAGTCACTTTGGCCGGTATTGCCGTAGAAACCTGCCGCCGATGAGAACATAGCGACTAGTTTGAGTTTGCTGTTATCAATCGCATTAAGTACTGCTTTTAAACCACCTACTTTGGTGCCGTAAACAAGATTTAGCTCGTCTAAGGTTTTATCTTGGATATGTTTATCAGCAAGTACACCCGCACCGTGGATCAGGCCTGTAATGCCGTCGATTTGCGACAGTGTATTAGCAACCGAATCACTGTTAGATACGTCAAGGCTGATGTATTCAGCACTTGCGCCTACTGCTGTAAATGCAGACAGTGCAGTGTTAATTTCGAGGCTGCTTAATACTGGGCGAAGTAGGGCATCGACTTTCTTTGGTGTTGGCTTATCACCTAATGATTGAAGGTGGCGAATTGCCGCTGGCTTCAATTCATTGTCTTCCTTGCCTTGCGCCCATTCTGGTAACTCGGCAGCAGTAATATGTTTGCTACGGCCAGCAAGAATGAAATGTGATTGGCATTGTTTAGCAAGTGAAAGTGCACATTCAAACGTTACGCCTTTAGCGCCACCAGTAACGAGTACTTTGTCGTTTTGGGTTAGCTTAGCCGCTGCGTTTTTGGTGTCGGCTTGACCGGCTTCAACCGCAATCAAGGTCGAACGAGCCGTGTTTTCACCTGCCAAATTAAAGCCAACTTCTACTGCTTGAGTATTAATATCGAATAATTCAGCGTAGATAGCCTCTGCGAGGTGGCGAGCATCCAATCCAGGCGCTGCATCAATGGCACGGCAGAATACAGTTGACCACTCATGGCTTAGGGTTTTGGTTAAGCCTGCAAGTGCCGCTTGGTTGAGTTCTGCTTTTGCGAGTAGTGCAGCATCAGCATAGCCAAAGCCACCATCAATACGGCTTACAGTGAAGAAAACACGACGATTTGTTGAGCTTGTTTTGTTTAATTGGTCGTTAAGCAATTTAGCGAACAGGAACGCAACATCTAAGTGTGATTTAGCATCTGCATTTAGAGCAATAGTTGCAGTGTCTGTGACATCTGACTGCGGTTGTAGGTGAATGAAGCCACCGATTTCTTGATTCGCCGCTTCGATATCAGCAATAACCGCTGCGATGCCTGCGTCATCAATGCTTGCTAAGTCGTAGCTTTTGATTTCTGTGCTTAGCGGTGATGCGGCAGATAGTGGACTGCGAACAACAGCGACTTGTAAGCCGTTTGCCGTTAATTTCTCTGCCAGAACACCCGCGTTGTGACCATCATCGGTGATCACAACACATGCATTTTGAGCGAAACAGTCTGATAGCTTATCTACCGCTGGTAACTTTTTTAGCGCGACCTCGTTGTGCGGAGGAAGATCGGCGCTTGCTGTTGAAACCGATGTTGCCGCGACCGGTGCTGATTCATTAGCCGCTCGTACAGTAGCAGAGTCTGCAGCAAGCTTACTTTGCATATAGGTAACGATTTCCCCGAGTGTACGGCACTCAGCGAGATCTTCAGGATTCAGCTCTGGCAGTGAAGGCAATTGGTCTTGCACTGTCCCTAGAATTTCAACTCGCTTGATAGAGTCGATACCAAGGTCTGCTTCCATATCCATCGCAAGGTCAAGCATTTCTGCTGGGTAACCCGTTTTATCAGCCACAACCTCTAGCATGGTGCTTTGAACGTGCGCTGCGTCTAAACCGTTAGATGGTGCTGTTGAACTAGCGACTGGCACTGATGAAGCAGCAGGAAGTTTGCTGTTCATGTAATCCACGATTTCGCCAAGCGTACGGCACTCAGCCAAGTCTTCTGGGTTTAGCTCTGGCAGTGAAGGCAACTGGTCTTGCACTGTCCCTAGAATTTCAACGCGCTTGATAGAGTCGATACCAAGGTCTGCTTCCATATCCATCGCAAGGTCTAGCATTTCAGTTGGGTAGCCTGTTTTATCAGCTACAACGTCAAGCATGGTTGTTTGCACTTGTGCCGCGTCTAAATCGCTAGATGCGGCGACAAGAGCCACTGTTGCAGGTGCTGTTGTTACCGATGAAGGAACAGAAACAGCAGGTAATTTGCTATTCATGTAATCAACGATTTCGCCAAGTGTACGACATTCAGCTAAGTCTTCTGGATTCAGCTCTGGCAGTGAAGGCAGTTGGTCTTGCACTGTCCCTAGAATTTCAACGCGCTTGATAGAGTCGATACCAAGGTCTGCTTCCATATCCATGCCAAGATCTAGCATTTCAGTTGGGTAGCCCGTTTTATCGGCTACAACTTCAAGCATGGTTGTTTGCACTTGCGCGGCATCTAAACCGTTAGATGTAACAGTTGAAGATGTGACTGTTGAAGCAGCCGCTACATTTGTCACAGACACCGGGACAGAAACAGCAGCTAGCTTACTGTTCATGTAACCAACTATTTCACCAAGCGTACGGCACTCAGCTAAATCTTCAGGGTTTAGCTCTGGCAGTGTTGGCAGTTGGTCTTGCACTGTCCCTAGAATTTCAACGCGCTTGATAGAGTCGATACCAAGGTCTGCTTCCATATCCAT
>NZ_JBNNXU010000032.1:0-50273 GCF_052873915.1 Photobacterium sp. DNB22_13_2 | reverse complement strand
ATTTTGAAGATCTAGTGGCTCTAAATCAAGAAACAATAACGCAGTATAGAAGCTTAGAAAACTCGCCCTTCGGGAGGATGTCAGCCCATTCACTCCTTCGTTGAAGCTTTTTGAAAGGGAATGCCATTCCTGCAAATCTTCGCCTTGGATTGAAGGCGCTGACAACCCTCTGAGTCCTGCACCTTGAGGTAACTTGGGTATATACCAAATTTCAGATATCAAGTGAGACATTTAGTAAATAAACGGATTCTGTAAAATCTGTTTCTATACAAAACAATTGAGCACTGGAGATAACATCACCCTAACCAGTGCTCTTATTCTATGTCTTTCTCTGCTACTGAGTAATAAACAACTCACCGTTTAGGTACTTAGCTGCCAGCCGCATATAAGCTGGGGCTTTGGTTTCACCATAACCAGAGTGGTAAGGGCTGGTTGATACGACAATCGCAGCAAAGTCACGTTCTGGATCCATATAGATCATCTGGTTCATATTACCGCTTTTGGCGATTGCACCATCATCGTAGATATAATCGAACTGGAACGCGTTACCCTGTGCTTTATCTTGGAAAGAAGAGACCGATGAAGCCTCTTTGGCAGTACCTATATAACGCTTTGGATCAACTTCACCACGAATTATCTCAAGCAGCTCTGGCGTCACGACTTGCTCGGCGGCAACTGCCTTCCAACTAGGTGTAAATAGCGTAGCGAAACGAACCATGTCCTCCGGCGTGGTTTGCAGCAAGCCAAGTGCTAGAGCGTGCCCGTTAGGAGCTAAACCAAATACCGCAGGCTCCCTCGCATACATTTTCGACCACACTTTATCCTCAAAAATTTTGGCCCATGTCTTACCTTCAACGTTCTCGATAATCTGAGTCAAAATGCTGGTATTGATGGAGGCATAGCGGAACACATCCCCCTGCGTTTCACCTTCTAATTTTTTCTGATCAACCGCTACGTCCGTCAGCCAGTCTTCATATTTACCTGTAGATGCCCGTGGTGAACCAAGGATGGCAGCAAAGTATCGCACCACCGGAGAGTCTGGACTCAGAATCGACTCAAGGGTTTCTTCGTTATCCAGCCCTGTCGCCATATTGAGCACGCTTTCAACAGTAATATCATCCCAAGCACTTCCCTTTAACTCAGGAATGTAATCAGGAACAACCTTGGCGATATCAACCTTGCCCTCTTGAACCAGTTTGGCCATAACAAGACCGACAGTGGTTTTTGCTGATGAGTACCAAATGTGGCGGTCATGCGGGTTCATGCCCGGATAAGCCTCATAGACGACCTTACCTTTGTGAACCATGATCATGGCTTGGGTACGGAACATGGGGTTTTCCATGTACTCATCCAACGAGAGCACACCTTGACCAGTTTGCACCTTGAGATCGCCAAGGCGGTTATTAATATTACGTGCCAAAGGCTTGTAGTCTTCGTTCGGACGAGACACTGCCGAGTGCAACACCTCGGTCATATGACCGTTGTAGTAAACCGCGTGGTCTCCGCCCATCTGCAGGTGGAAATTATTGAAAGCTTGCTGGGCTTCGCTGGCAAATTGCGGGCTAAAAGGCTGCTTGGCTCGCTCAACATCAAAAGTGACATCGGCTCCTGGCACTTTGAGTGCCTCTTTCATTGCTTCCGGCATATCAGCAACCGTCGCAGCGGTGGCATTCATTGAGGTGGCTAGCGCCAGAATTAGTGCAACGGTTTTTAATTTCATACTGAGTTGCTCCGTATTACTGAAGTTTGTTTGAATTTCTGCCCAAATATTACCCCTAGCCCACAACCGCAAATAGGTCATTTCGCGACAGAACTATTTACCAATGGAGTCACCAGAAACACTAACTACGATTGGCTATCCATTTGTCGCCAATTGACCTATTTATTGGGAGATAAAAGTGGTCATCTAAAAATTCGATATTGCAAAAGATCATCAAGGACGTTGAACGTGAAATTAAACCCTGAGTTGGAAAACGATCAGGCTTCGTATGTCACCCCGATTTACACCATTGACTGTGCACTAGGATCTAATCCCTTTGGATCGCCGGAGATCTCTCCAGATCAAATGCTTGAGATCCTAGATGAAATCAATGACTACTACAGCTTTAGCAACCTCGCGCAATTGAGCCATCTCGTTGGCAAGTACCTAGGCGTCAACAGTGATGACCTCACGTTCACAACCGGCTCGCTGGGTGGGTTGGAGCTGATCTTCAACAAGCTCATCGCCCACCAGCAAAAAACAATGATTGGTATCGGCCCGCAGTTTGTTGAAGGGGTATCGGAATTCCTGCTAACAGGCGGCAAATACCAAGCACTCAATATGTTTGAGTTCAACAGTGATAATGATTTGTTTGGGGCGTTAGAAAATACGATCCTGCGCGAGAAACCGACCTTGGTATATATCGATAATCCCAATAACCCAACAGGACGGATTTACGACAAAGAGCACTTACTGTCTTTGTGCCATGTGTGTGAGGAAGCCGGTAGCTTGCTGATTATCGATGAGGCTTACGGCGAGTTCTTAACTGAAGACCAATCCATGGTGAAAGAGTGCCAACATTACAGCCACCTGATGGTCTTGAGGACTTTTTCTAAAGGGTTAGGATTGGCTGGGCTGCGCCTTGGTTATATTGTCTCATCGCCCATACTCACGCCCTATTTGCAGGCAGCAGTCACCGTGTTTACCCCGTCGCTACCGGCTCTGAAAATAGCCTGCCATGTGTTACCAACAGCTGCTAATTTTGTGGCAATAAACCAAGCAAAAACTATCGCTTTCAAGCGTGCGATAATGGATGTCCTCCATAGCTATAACTTCAGCATTGTGCCTACCTCAGAGCAAACACCGATCCTATTGGTACACAAACAAGGAGTTAATATGGCCGACATGTTAAGGCAGCTCGGCATACTATCGTGCTCTGGCCAGCATTTCAAAATCACCAACCCAACAATGAATGAAGAGTATGCACGACTGCGGATTGTGGGTAACGATAGGGATCTGCATCAGCTGTCATTAAGGCTCAAAAACAGCATGCAAGCACACCATTGCATGCGTTAAGATGCTCTTAAAAATCACAATGAGAAAGTAAAATGCGCTTTAATGTTCGACAGGCTGCCATTCGCGATGCAGAAGGTATTGCCAATGTCCTTAACCCTATTGTCGAGGAAGGTTTATACACCGTATTGGACACGACCTTCACCGTCGAAGAGGAAGAAGTCTTCATCCGTAGTTTCCCTGAAAGGGGGATCCTAACGGTTGCTCAGCATGACGAAAGCGGTAAGATTGCCGGTTTTCAGGCTGTTGAGCCTTTTGCCGACTATACCCGAGTGTTCGACCATGTCGGCATTATCGGTACGTTTGTCGATGGCAGTTTCCGCCGCCAAGGCGTTGCCAAGCGTTTGTTCGAGGCGACATGTGAAATCGCGAAAGCAAAAGGCTACGAAAAGCTGTTTGCCTACGTGCGCAGCGATAATGAAAGAGCGCTAGCAACTTATCTAAATCAGGGCTTTGAAGTGATCGGCACCGCAAAAAAACACGCCAAAGTGCGCGGCGCGTATGTCGATGAGATCCTGATCGAGAAATTTCTGTAGCTCGCTGTTGAGCGCAAACCTAAATAAAAAATGCCGACAAATTGTCGGCATATTTATTATGTTTTCTTTATTTCAAAAAAATACGTTTGTTAATACCGACCTCAGCCACAAAATCTTCATCATGGCTGACTAAAAGGAACGCTCCCTTATAGGCTTTCAGCGCCATTGCTAGTAAGTGTTTTGAGTCGATGTCCAAATGATTGTCTGGCTCATCAAGCAACAGTAGCGGAGTGTGCGATTGATGACTGACCAGCAACACGGATAGCTTCATTTTTTCGCCGCCGCTGAGATTTCCAACGCTTCGGTAAACGGAGTCACGACGAAAACCGATACCGGCTAGCAAGATACGTGCATCACTCTCGGTCAGCCCCCGGCTGTGCTTCACCAAGCTCTCCAACATAGAATCGTCTAGTTCCAACAAGCCAAAATGCTGATCCAGATAGACAGTCGGCACCCGTGACTTGATCTCCCCGCGAAAGTTTGAATGTTCGCCATGAATCGCTTTCAACAGTGTTGATTTGCCACATCCATTCGCCCCTTGTAAATAACACCGCTCGGTCTGGGACAGACTAAATGAAATAGAGGCTTTTGAGCCAAAACCCAACTGGCAGTCTTCAACGCTCAGCAAGGTGTTTTTCTTAGTTTGCGTTGATTGCTGGAGGTACATCGCCTGAGGTTTTAAGATTTCTTTTTGCTTTGTCAGAGTATTGAGCTTGGCTTGATTGAGGTCCATTAAGTTCTGCTGGTTCGTCACCGCGGCTGAACGGCTTTGCCCTGCTTTATCTTTCATTGCATCCAGCAAGATCTTAGGTTGGCTCCCCGACTTTCTTAATCGGTTACCTTGCGCCTCCCGCTGCTGTGCCTTTTCTTTATTCGTCTGTGCTTGGCGCTCCAGCCTCTTTTGCTCAGATTTGAGCGATGATACCTGCTTGTCTAGCGCCTCGGACTGTGTTGTAGACTGCTCAAAGTAATCATCATAATTACCTTTAAAAAAGCGGAGACCTAAGCTGGTTAGCTGATAGATCCCTTCAACATGCCGTAACAGGGCTCTATCATGACTGATCAGCAATATCTGGCCTTCGAATTGTTGCATCTTCTCAATCAGCCATTGCCGACCTTGACCGTCTAAATGATTAGACGGCTCATCGAGTAGCAATATGTCCGCCTCAGAATAAAACAACTGATGGAGCTGTAACAGTGCCATCTGACCACCGCTCAGCGTATGACAATATGCATCAAGATCGGGGGCGATTCTTAACGAAGTTAATAACTGTTTGGTTCGAGTTTCTACATCCCAATCCTCTCCGATCACCTCGAAATTCTTGAGATCACAGCTACCCAACTCTATGGCTTTTAACGCCGATATTTTTTCGCTGACACCTAAGTAATGTGCGATGCTCAACTCTGTTCCCAACAATTCAGAAGGTAACTGAGAGTAATGATCAACCTTAGCTTGGCGGGTAACATGACCTCGTGTCGGAGCCAGCTTTCCTAGCAGCAGCGAAAAGAATACCGACTTCCCTACTCCGTTACGACCGACTAGCCCAGTTAAACGATGATTAAGGCTGAAGTTGATATCTTCTAATAGCCATTCCCCTGAATCGAGCTGGAATGACAGTTTTTGTGTAAGTAAAACAGGTGTAAATGATGCAGGCATAAAATACCTCCCTTTACGTCAATCAGTAAAAGGGGTTGTGCCTTACCTATCAAAGATAGATTGGCATAGCCGTTACTTAGGAACGATTAAAATAAATTTTAGCGCGCAGTCATTAGCCAACATAATTAACTAACAGCAAGCCGAGTAATAATAATCGTTATATTTTCTGCAAGATAGAAATGACGAAGCAACGCCCGCTAACCCCTAGAGTCCAAATGATTTTTTCAAAATTGGATTTCAGGATGTTAGTACTTCATTATGGCGTTGAACTCTTTAGATATGATGCGACGATGATACTGGTTAACAAAAGCGCAAGTCAAGGCCTCCATCGATGCAAGCACTCCTCCCCATTTAAGCGGATACGTTATTTAACACAATATCGTCATGAAGGCTGCTAGGATAGTGATATATTGAATCTCATGAACCAGGCTAGTAAAGGATAGAGATTTTGCCGGCATCATTCTTCAACTCAAAACCCTATAAATTCGGACTAACCCTCTCCGGCGGTGGTGCGAAATGCATGGCGCAAATCGGTATGCTTAAGTACCTCGACGAGCAGGACGTAAAGCCTGATATTATTTCAGGTGCTAGCGGTGGCGCGCTTGTCGGTGCGCTTTATGCCGCCGGTCATAATCCAGAGAATATCCTTTCTTTCTTCGTCGAAAGCCAAATGTTTAAAGCCAGCAGCTTCTCTTTCAACAAACTGGGATTGATCAATGCCGAAAAGCTCAACCGTCATTTCCACGGTTGGATAAAACGAGATAGCTTCGATGCCCTCGACATCCCGCTCTATGTGGCGGCCACTGATCTCAATACCGCGCAACAAGTCGTGTTCAAGGAAGGGGAGCTCATTCAGCCCCTTCTAGCCTCTGCCGCCTATCCGGGCATGTTTACCCCAGTAAAAATTGGCGATAAGCTGTTTGCTGACGGTGGTATCACTAATAATTATCCGACCGATCTCATCCACGACCAGTGTCGTGCCCACCTTGGAATGTACTTAAGCCCATTAGAGCATAAAGCCAATCATGAGTTCTCCGATGCTTTTGATGTGCTCGACCGGGTATTTGAAATCTATAGCTCAGCCCACTTATTGAAAAGCATCAAGCTGCCTGATATCAGCCTTTCGCCGGAAGGCATTGATAAATGGGGAGCCTTCAACGTCAACAATGACAGCCTGAAAGCGCTTTATGAGTTAGGTTACGAAACCACACAAGAATACTTCTCGGGCGAAGGGGCTGAGTGGATGGAAGAGCTCAAAAAATCCCTTAGCAAGAAGTCTTTCCTGGAAAACCTGACAGGTTGATACCCGGAAGAAGCCCAACAACGAAATATAACAAAGGGCCAGATGTCATCGTCTGGCCCTTTGTTTTTTCATGCTAACTTTGTTGTTACCGCTCTTATTTCAGCCAGGGATTAGCCGCTAAATGCTGATGCTCAAAGCCTTTGATTAATCGCTGCTTTTCTAGTGTCGAGCCAATAGTATCCAACCCTTTTATCAACGCTTTTTTCTTCAGCGAATCAATATCAAAACCAATTTCGATATCTGTCTGTGCCTTGATAGTTTGCGACTCAAGGTCAATAACCAGCTCATTGGTTTCAGGATGAGAGACAATTTCACCCAATAAATCCCGCTCTGCAGCTGTTAGAGAAATCAACAGTACTCCATTTCGCTGGCAGTTATCGTAAAAAATACCGGCAAAGCTGGTCCCGATAATGGCTCTAATGCCTAACTGTTGGATTCCCCACACCGCATACTCGCGGCTTGAACCGCAACCGAAGTTATCGCCAACGACCAAGAAACGGGATTGGCTCCAACTAGGCTGGTTCAAAATAAACTCTGGGTTTGGCACGCCACTGTTTAGAAAGCGCTGATCAAACAAGACTCCTTCAGCCAACCCAGCACGGTCTATACGCTTCAAGAACTGCTTGGGCATAATGACATCCGTATCAACATTATGAGATAGGTACGGAGCAGCAACGCCGGTTTCCAATACAAACTTCTCCATTGTTAAGCCTCCTCATAGTCACGAATATCGACAATTTTTCCAGCAATGGCACTCGCAGCAACCATAGTTGGGCTCATTAGGTGTGTTCTGGCTCCCGCTCCCTGGCGTCCTTCGAAGTTCCGGTTGGTACTTGATGCACAGCGATCGCCAGGCTCTAGCACATCGTCATTCATTGCCAAGCACATTGAGCAACCAGACTGGCGCCACTCAAATCCGGCATCTTGTAGAATTTGGGCAATGCCTTCCTGCTCGGCCTGCTTTCTCACTAAGGTGGACCCCGGAACGACAATTGCTCTTACATGCTCGGCAACTTTCCTTTTGCCTACCACCTCAGCAACATTGCGCAAGTCTTCAATACGAGCATTGGTACAGGAACCAATAAAGGCATGGCTGATAGAAACACCGGCAATGGGCTGACTGTTGTCCAACCCCATGTAATCCAAAGAACGCTTGTCGGCCTCACTGGCCAGTTCGGATGTTGGAATCATCTGGGATACCGGGATAGCTTGATCTGGGCTCGTCCCCCAGCTCACCATTGGCTCCAGGAGATTAGCATCAATCACAATTTCCTGATCAAATTTGGCACCCTCGTCGGTTTTCAGGGTTTGCCAGTGCTCAAGGGCTTGCTCCCACAGCTCGCCTTTCGGTGAGCGAGGCTTATCTTTAAGGTACGCAAACACTTTCTCATCAGGAGCCATATAAGCCCCACGGGCACCCGCTTCAACGGCCATATTGCAGATAGTCATCCGGGCTTCGACACTCAAGGCCGAAATGGCTTCGCCGCTAAACTCAAGGGCATAGCCTGTTGCACCGGCGGCACCGATTTTCCGCACCAGCTCCATGACAATATCTTTAGAAGTAACATGCTTAGCTAACTGACCGACCACATTCACTCGCATTGTTTTGAGTTTTTTGTAGATCAGTGTCTGGGTTGCAAGAAGATGCTCAATTTCAGAGGTACCTATACCAAAACCAAACGCCCCAAGCGCGCCATAGGTCGTGGTATGGCTATCTCCGGCAGCTATCACCATACCAGGCAATACTAAGCCTTGTTCAGGCATAACAACATGCTCTATACCCTGTCGTTCATCCAGGACATCGAACAATTCAATACCAAAATCCTTACAGTTCTGCCGGAAGTAATCTACCTGTGCCTGGCCACCTTCATCCGGCATGGCATCATTGCGTTCGGGTGCCGTCGGGTTGACGTGATCAACCACGCATAGGTGAGTCTCAGGGCGGTATACCTGCCTGTTCGCTTCCCGCAAGCCGCTAAAGGCCTGTGGGCTGGTATATTCATTGATTACCTGCTTATCGATATAAAGCAGAACATGCCCATTATCATCGAGGTTACAAACGGTATGAGAGCCAATCAGCTTCTCATAAAGGTTCTTCGGTTCAGCCATAGCCAGTTCTCTTTTGCTTGGTCGGTGAGAACTAGCTTATTAAAGCTAAGCTGTGAATCAACGAGCGTAATGTGTTTGTATAAAACACATATCGTGAATTTAAGCCTGTTCTTGGAGGTACGCCTGCAAAGCTTCAACACACACACGTAATTTAGCTGAATGGGATAATCGGGTTGGATATACCGCCCATATATTAGCACTTTGGGAATATTGTGGCAGGACCTGTATCAGCTCCCCACTTTCAAGGTATTTTTGTACATCCCATTTCGAGCGGAGGACGATACCTCTGCCATCCAAGGCCCACTGCAATACAATTTCCCCGCTGTTTGAAGAGAGTGGGGCTTGTATTTTTACTGAGTGTTCCTGGGAGCCGTCGCTGAGGTGCCATATACCAAAGGGGGTACTGCGCTCTTTGATCACCAGGCAGTCGTGGTTAGAAAGGTCATCCAATGATGCCAATGGGCCTCTGGATTTCAGGTAGTCCGGGCTGGCACAAAGAATACGTTGGTTACTCAGCAGGGGCTTGCTGATGTGCTGCTGGGGCAAATCATCCCCTACTAGGATCTCTAAATCAAACCCTTCATCAATCAAATTTACTGCCCTATCAGTCACTTCAAGCCTGATTGCGAGCTCCGGAAAATTAGCCGCTAACTTGGAGATCGCCTTGGAAACATGATTACGGCCAAAACCAAATGTACTGCAAATATTCAGAGTTCCCCGGGCAGTCTGGCTGACTTGAGATAGGTCATCGATAAAGTTATCCATATCCTCGATAATCTGCGTAGCCCATCGCTGGGCATGGATGCCGTCTTCGGTTAGGCCGATTTTGCGGGTAGAGCGATGAAAGAGCTTTGTCCCCAAGGTTTTTTCCAGAATTTGAATGCGCTTGCTGACATAGGCAGGAGACTGTCCCAAGTCATCGGCAGCTGCCACAAAGCTTTCTTTTCGGATCACCGTTAAAAATACACGTAAGTCTTCAGGAAGCGGGAATTGTTTACGAAGTGTGTTTGATGAAGCCATAATTTGCTTATTTATCCATACTTTTACTGTGTATATAGTGAAATCAAGCCAATAGTTCGAGCGATAACTCAAAACACAAAACAGCCCGGCTGACAGCAATCAAATTCAGTGGAACAATTTCTAGGAGTATAAGGATATGTTTTCCAGATACAAAGAGGCATCTCTTTTTGTTAACGGGGTTCACATTAAGTACCGAATAGGTGGTCAGGGACCAGCCCTTCTGTTGTTACATGGACACCCTCAAACCCATTTCATCTGGCATAAGGTTGCTGACCAACTGGCAGACAATTTTACGGTCATCGCCGCCGACCTGCGTGGCTATGGGGATAGCGACAAACCTGAGTCAGATCCCGAGCATGTTATCTATTCAAAACGAATGATGGCAAAGGATATGGTTGAGCTGATGAAGCAGTTAGGCTTCAATCAATTTTCAATCATTGCCCATGACAGAGGAGCACGTGTCGCCCACCGACTCGCTCTGGACCATGCCCAATGCGTAGAACGCATGATGTTGCTTGATATCGCGCCAACCCTTTCAATGTACCAACAAACCAACCAGCAATTTGCCAGAGCATATTGGCACTGGTTCTTCCTCATCCGCCCTTACCCGCTTCCAGAATCTTTGATTGAATCCGATCCTGATCAGTACCTAAAAAGCGTTATCGGCGCTCGTAGTTCAGGGATGGGGCCATTCACCAAGGAAGCAGTCAGTGAATATGCCCGCTGCCTCAAACTTGAAGGCGCAGCGCGGGGGATATGTGAAGACTACCGAGCGGCAGCGACTATCGACCTCGAACATGACCAAGAAGATATTGATAGAGGGAATAAAGTTACGTGCCCTCTCAAGGTGTTCTGGGGCGCAACTGGCACCGTGGGCAAAGTATTCGATGTATTGGCAGAATGGAAGCTCGTCGCAAATGATGTTGATGGCCACAGCTTACCGTCCGGTCACTATATTCCAGAAGATGTTCCCCATCTTTTGATGGACGAAGTTAACCGCTTCTTCGTGGGGGCACCGGCATGATTTATCTTCATCTCTTGCTCTTAGTGAGCACCGTTATCCTTGCAGCCCGCTTGGGTGGAATCGGCGTCGGCCTAGCAGGTGGCGTGGGTATGGCTATCGCCGTCTTCGGTTTTGGCCTCGAGCCTGGCAAAATGCCAATATCCGTTTTGCTTATCATCCTCTCTGTCATATTAGCCCTTGCAGTAATGCAACGTGCCGGCGGCCTAGATTACATGGTCAAAGTTGCTGAACGATTGCTTCGCAATAATCCCAAATACATCAATACCCTTGCCCCACTCACTACATTTACCTTAACGGTACTTTCAGGCACTCAATACACGACCCTGTCTATCCTTAATGTTATTCAACAGGTCGCGAAATCAACCAATGTACGCCCTAGCCAGCCATTAACAGCCTCCGTTGTGGCCTGTCAGGTTGCAATTACTGCGTCGCCTATCTCAGCAGCCACTGCTGCAATGTGGGTTGTGGTAGAACAAATGGGAGTCAGCTTTGGATCTGTGCTTGCCGTGATCATTCCGGCTGGATTTGTTGCAGCCTGCGTGGCGACCTTTGTCGCTGTCAGACAAGGAGAGGACCTGCTCAATGACCCGATCTATCAACAGCGCTTGGAACAAGGCTTGATAGAACAACCTAATTTGGTGGAAAACAACACGCCTGATGCGCCTGAAGCCAAACGTTCAGTAATGATTTTCCTGGCCTCTGTTATCTTCATCGTTGTGATGCTGATGTTCAAGAAGGTGATTGGCCACGGTTTAGGTTCACGGGATCTGATCGTTATCACCATGTTTGTCTCTGCACTTATCACGGCCTTCGCCTGTAAAGTTGATCTCAAAAGTATCAAGAAAGCCAGTGTTCTTGCCGATGGTGCCGAGTCACTTATCGTTATCCTCGGTATCGCTTGGTTGAGCGGCACAATTATCGGTGCCCATATACCGGAAATTAAAGCTCAGGCTGGGATCTGGCTGGAAGCCTACCCAATGCTGTTGGCCTTTATTTTCTGGTTAACCAGTGCGGCTCTGTTCAGCCATGGCGCAACCAGCGCCCTGCTGGTGCCCATTGCCGGCAGCATGGGTATTTCACCGGAGTTCATTGTCGGTAGCTTTGTCGCCATGAGTGCGATGTATGTAACCAATATCTACCCAACCTCAGCCTTTGCAATATCAACCGATGATACTGGCTCATATGAAAGCAAAAGGTGGAATGGGTCTAAATTCTTCAACCACCCATTCCTTCTTCCGGGCCTATCCGGTGTGATAGTTGCAGTACCGTTCGGCTTCTTGCTAGCGAACATATTCATTGCAACTTAAGCAGAGCTAGGAAGAGCTTAGCCACCAACACCAGCACAAAAAAGAGAAAGCATGGAAAAATACATGCCTTCTCTTTATTTCATCTTAGAATTACAAATTAAATACTAAACCGGCTCACACGCAGCAACCTGCTCTCTTTTTTTCGTAAAAAATGCCGACATCATGCCTTTGGCAGTGTACCTTCAGCGTTAGATACAACGGCATCAATTTGTACCAGCGCATCCATAGCAATCGCAGACACACCAACAACGGTTCTTGCCGGTAAATCACTCTCAAAAAACGCTGTGTACACGTCATTGACCGCATCAAGATCTGCCACATCTTTAAGCTGGATGTTCACTTTAACAATGTCATCCATTACGTGACCGACACTTTCGACAATCGCCTTGATATTGCTCAGGCACTGCTCAGCTTGCTCTTTCACGCCACCTGCAACGATCTCGTTGGTTTTCACATCAACGGGAAGTTGAGCGGCAATGTGGTTGTAGTGAGAGAAAGCCACCGTTTGGCTATGAAGCGCACTCTGTGGCGCAGCATCCGTATTGTGTGCTCGGATCACAATGCCATGACGGTCTTCAACTTCTTGTGGTGGCGTACCGTCACCGTGCGATACGACCGCATCAATTTGTACCAGTGCATCCAAAGGTAGCGCAGATGCTGCAACTGTTGTCCGCGCAGGCACATAGGCAACCGCTCGAGCAATCGCAGAATCAGGGAAGAAAGTAGAATAGACTTCGTTGACCGCGTCGATATCGGCCAGATCTTTAAGGAAAATATTGATCTTCACGATGTCATCGAATGGCACATCGATGCTTTCTAGGATTGCCTTGATGTTTGTTAGACACTGCCGTGCCTGCTCTTTCACGCCACCAGCAACTAATTCACCGATTGTAGGGTCAATCGGTAACTGCGCTGAAATATTGTTGTAGTGAGAGAAGGCAACAGTCTGTGTCGATACCGCACTGATTGGAGCATTCTCGGTATTATTGGCCAGTTTAATTAGGTCACAAGTCGCTTGTGGGGCTGTCCCTTCACCATTTGAAATCAGCGCATCGACCTGTACCAATGCATCACTCAATGGTAATGCGGTAACCTCGACAGTGCTACGGGTAGGCAGGTGGTTCTGGAAGAAAGTACGGTAAACTTCATCTACAGCATCAATGTCTGCGATGTTCTTAAGAAACACATTGATTTTAACCACATCATCCATCACGTGGTCGATACTTTCAACAATCGCTTTAATATTACTTAGACATTGGGTTACTTGCGCTTTTACATCACCGGTAACTATGTCACCCGTTTGAGGGTCAACCGGTAATTGAGCCGAAATATTATTATAGTGTGAGAAAGCGACAGTTTGTGTTGATAGGGCGCATTGAGGTGCATTCTCAGTATTTCTTGAGACTTTAATGATACTGCCAGTCATGTCGATTATTATCCTTGTATATAATACAGAAATAGCTATTTATCTCACGCCCTGATATTTGAATACAAAAAGCTTTAACTTCAACGATAAAGATAAAAACTGAAGAGCTAAGAGATCATATTTAGAGCATAAATAGCACTTGTAGAGATTAATTTCATACAGACTATATAATTTTATATCAATAATCGATAGACGATCTAAAGTTTCATTAATAACGCAGATATAATGTAATTTTTTTAAAGAAAATAAATTTAATTATTATACAAATATAAATTAAATTTAATTTAATATAAACCTATATACTCAAGTTACCTCAAGGTGCATGGCTCAGCGAGACTCCGCTTCCACTGTGCTATATGGGTGCTGAACGTGTGCCATTAGTCATATTGAGTACAGAAATTTCACTGAAATCGTCATTAAGTTACAGGCCGGAATTATCTTGCTGAACCTTAGGTAAACGGGATATGAAAGCCGTTGAAAGCTTCTAAAATCCGGCAAAAAACAAATCGATCTACCTCATGATTTTAACCCATGCAATCAGCAAAAATAGACATCAATCACATTAAGTAAAATAAATTAAATTCCCATTAATTTGATCATGTTCTAATTTTACCTATTGCTTTGTAATTTAGAAAAAGAATGAAATTTAATTACCTTGTTAATTTGAGAGCTAACAAATAAAAACCCGCTTGACACCCAAATTAACCAGATCTAAATCACAAAAATCGGCCATTTGCTTATTGAATCCGCTTGTATCGATAATAACCCCAACAAACGAATAACAAGGTTAAAGACATGCTATACGAGTTAATTGATCACGATTTAGTGGATGTCATCAACGATGGCAATTACCAATGGCAAGAAGCAGTAAGAAAAACAACTAATTACCTTGAGCAACGTGGCTACGTATCAAATCAATATGCAGATGCCATCATTCAATCGACTAAAGAAAATGGCCCTTACTACGTTTTATGTCCTGGCCTAGCAATGCCCCATGCAAGACCAGAAACAGGGGTATTGAAGACAGGCCTTGGTATTCATGTATTCCCATCACCTGTTGATTTTGGCTCTGAACTCGGTCCGGCCAATATCCTTATTACTCTAGCAGCAAAAGACTCAGATACCCACATTGAAGTGATTCAAGCCTTGAGCGAAATGTTTGTGGACGAAGAGAGCATCGAAAAACTCTCCCAAGCATCTTCTAAAGAACAAGTGCTCGAGATTATAAAAGCATACTAAGAAGGAACATAACGTGAAAACAAATATGCGAGCCAATGTCCAAGCCTTTGGGGGTCACTTGACCGCCATGGTGCTACCCAATATCGGGGCCTTCATCGCCTGGGGTTTCATTACAGCACTCTTTATTCCAACCGGTTGGATGCCAAACGAAGCCTTTGGTGAACTTGTTGGCCCAATGATCACTTACTTACTACCCCTATTGATTGGTTACACGGGGGGTCAAATCATTGGTGATAAGCGCGGCGCCGTTGCCGGTGCCATTGGTACCATGGGTGTTATCGTCGGCGCAGATATCCCAATGTTCGTCGGTGCGATGATCATGGGTCCATTGAGCGCATGGGTTATCGTGCAAATGGATAAACGTATCCAGCACCGTATACCTTCGGGCTTCGAGATGGTGGTGAACAACTTCTCACTCGGTATCGTAGGCATGATCCTGTGCTTGTTCGCCTACGAGATTGTTGGCCCAGCAGTAACAGCCGCTAACCTGTTCGTGAAATCGGGCATTGAAGCACTTGTTGCGACCGGCTTCTTACCGCTACTGGCTATCATCAACGAACCCGCCAAAGTACTGTTCCTTAACAATGCCATTGACCAAGGTATCTACTACCCACTGGGTCTACAAGCGGCAGCAGAAACCGGCAAATCTATTTTCTTTATGGTGGCATCTAACCCAGGTCCAGGTCTTGGCATGTTACTGGCTTACGCAAAATTTGGCCAAGGCCTAAGTAAACGCTCAGCACCAAGTGCCATCATCATCCATTTCTTTGGCGGTATCCACGAGCTTTACTTCCCATACGTACTGATGAAGCCAATTATGATTGTGGCGATGATTGCCGGTGCAGCAACAGGTATCGCAACATTCAACCTACTAGATGCAGGTTTGGTAGCGGGTCCTAGCCCAGGCTCTATCTTCTCTTACTTGGCACTAACACCAAAAGGCAGCTTCATCGCAACAATTGCAGGTGTGGTTTCAGCAACAGTCGTTTCCTTCCTAGTCGCCAGTGCGATTCTGAAGATGAGCAAGTCAGAAGAGAAAGAAACCGAATTTGAGCAATCTGTCACTGACATGAAAGATATGAAAGCAGAAGGTGCAGTTAAACCCGCAACGACAACAATGTCTACAGAAGCAAAACCGATTCAATTTGTTGCCTTCGCATGTGATGCGGGAATGGGATCCAGTGCGATGGGGGCCTCAACCTTCAAACGCAAACTAACCAAGGCGGGTATCGATATTGAAGTGAAGAACTTCGCTATCGAGAAAGTCCCAAGTGACGCCGATATCGTTGTCACCCATGAAAGTCTGGAAAGCCGAGCGGTAAACGCGACAGGACTACCGGTCATCACAATCAAAAACTTCCTTCACGACCCTGCTCTTGATGAGCTGATGGTAACTATCGAACAACAGATGGTCGCGACAGAGCAACCAGCCTAACAATGCAGTATGGGGCGGTTATCCGCCCCACTCAGGAGAGAAATCATGGTACAAACAACAGCAGCGGTTATCTGTGGCGAGAAGGATGTTCAACTGAGAACATTCGAATTACCAACCATTTCAGCAGACGAACTTCTTGTTAAGAACATCTCAAATAGCATTTGCCTATCAACTTACAAAGCGGCTTTGCTTGGTAGCACACACAAACGAGTTCCAGAAAATATCGAAGAAGTACCGGTGATGACCGGCCACGAATACGCTGGCATCATTGTTGAAGTGGGTGATAACCTAAAAGACAAGTTCACTGCTGGTGAGTCCTTTGTCCTGCAACCAGCAATGGGCCTTCCATCAGGCTATTCTGCCGGTTACAGCTACGAGACTTTCGGTGGTAACGCCACCTACTCAATCATTCCGAAAATCGCTATCGATTTGGGCTGTGTATTGCCTTATAAGGGTGAATACTTTGCCGATGCCTCTTTGGCTGAGCCAATGTCCTGCATCATCGGTGCTTACCACGCCAGCTACCACACCACGCAATTTGTCTACGAACATCAAATGGGCATTAAAGAAGACGGTTCATTGGCGCTACTAGCATGTGCAGGCCCAATGGGTATCGGTGCCATTGATTACGCGATTAATGGCCCAGTGAAACCAAGAATCATCGTGGTAACCGACATTGATCAAGACCGCCTTGACCGCGCTGAAAGCCTGATCCCAGTGAGCGCTGCGAAAGAGCAAGGCATTGAGCTTCACTACGTGAACACCGCGAAAATTGACGATCCTGTCACTTACCTAAAATCACTCAATGGTGACCAAGGCTACGACGATGTGATGGTTTATGCCGCGGTATCGCAGGTACTGGAACAAGCTGATGAGCTTTTAGGCAATGATGGATGCCTGAACTTCTTTGCAGGCCCTACGGACAAGAAATTCAAAGTGCCATTCAACTTCTACAACGTGCACTACGAAGCAACCCATATTGTGGGCACCTCAGGTGGTTCAACGGGTGATATGATCGAATCACTCGACCTATCATCTGACCATTTGATCAACCCGTCATTTATGATCACCCACGTAGGTGGCTTGCAGGCAGCGCCGCATACGATTTTGAATCAGCTGGAGATCCCTGGCGGTAAGAAATTAATTTACCCGCATATTGATCTGCCACTCACTGCCATTGATGACTTTATATCGCTTGCCGAGCAAGACCCGTTCTTCGCCGAGTTGGACGCCATTCTAAAAGCCAACAACTATGTATGGAACGTGGATGCAGAAAAAGCGTTACTAGAATTTTATGACGTGAGCTTAGTCGTTTAGATACAACGAAATTGTGTGGTAGCCTTTGCGCTGCCACACGATGAAGAGGTCACAAACGGTGTCACGTGAACATGAATTACTTAAGAAATTAGAAGAATGCGATAACGCGACTTCGTTTCTTCAGATTTCGAACAAAATAATCAACCTCAAGTTAAAAGCATTACTCCCAAAAGTCTTTGTCCAAGACGAGCTAGTGATGGAGTATGCTGTGGAACCACTATTACGGGAAGATGGCCCGTTGGAAACCACTGATGTCGTATCTAAACTGATGTTTGCAATGGGTAAAATTTCATTAGAAACCTATGCAGATATTGGCTTGTACAATCAGACCTTAGACTATGTCGTCACTACTTCAGACAAAGTCTCTTTCGGTGATGATGTGGTTTACGACTTCATAAAAAGCCAAGCAGTGCTCTCATCCCAGCAGGACGGCTTTTACCTTGAGTCAATAAACAAACTAAAGTTTTCTTCTTTCGAAGCCTTTTCACAGATGAGATACGAATCTCTGATCAAAACAGTCCTTAACCTGTCATGTGAGCTGTTAATTGAAAATATCGAAAGAGAGATAAAGCAATGAGGCTTCAAGATGAAAGTAAACTTGAATATCAGTGGATTTGAAACCGAAGCTGTATTTCCTGACAAAGATGTCGATACCATTCATAAACCCCTAGTTGAGAAATTCTCCCGCCTCTATCACGAAACCCAGCAACGCATCGTTATTTTTCTCAGCGCACCTCCAGGAAGTGGCAAATCCACTCTTGCCGCCTTTTGGGAACATTTGTCAGAGCAAGACGAACATCTAGAGCCTTTGCAGGTATTACCTTTTGACGGCTTCCACTACCCCAATGACATTCTCGACAACAACACCATAGAGCGCAATGGCGAGGCTATCTCTCTGCGCAGTATTAAAGGCTGTTACGAAACATTTAATCTAACTGAGCTGATCGACAAGCTTAAACAGCTAAAAGTGAAAGATCCTAAGTGGCCTTATTACGACAGAAACCTTCATGATCCAGTGGATGACGCCATTGATGTCACGCGTAATATTGTCGTTGTCGAAGGCAATTGGTTATTACTGGATGAACCGGTTTGGCAAGGACTGCATAACCTCGCTGACTTCACCGTCTTTATCGACACTCAACCAGAGTTTCTTCAAGAGCGTTTGGTTAACCGGAAAATAAGAGGCGGCACTTCACCGGAAGATGCGTTAGCGTTTTACCATCAATCCGATGCAGTGAATGTCGACAAAGTCCTCAACCAATCCATCAAGGCTGATTTAAATATATTTATGAACCGCGACGGTTCATTTGAAATCCAATAAGCTGTCCACCTCTGAAGGACCCGAACTAGGAGATCACTATGAATATCGTGATTGATAGCCACACCCATACTATTGCCAGTGGACATGCTTACAGCACCATTATCGAAAATGCCCAGGCCGCGAAAAGCAAAAAACTGAAATTGCTTTGCACCACCGACCATGCCCCGGAAATGCCAGGCGCTCCTCACTATTGGCATTTTAATAACCAACGGATCCTACCCCGCTTCTTGCATGATGTCGGGATCCTTCGTGGGGTCGAAGCCAATACCCTAAATGTCAATGGTGAAATCGACCTGCCGCCCTCGACAGACCAACACCTTGATTGGGTTATCACGAGTTTCCATGAGCCGGTGTTCAAGCCAGCGACAGAAGCCGAACATACCGCAGCACTGGTTAATGTTATCAAGAGTGGTCGAGTCGATGTACTGGGACACTTGGGTAACCCCAATTATCCGTTCGACATCGAGCAGGTGCTAACTTGTGCCAAGGAGCACAACGTGGCGATTGAGGTCAACAACACGTCGCTTACCGGTAAGAGCCGCAAAGGCAGCGACGTTCGTTGCAGCAAAATTGTTGATATTGGCAAACACATCGGCGTGTATTTCACGACCGGATCCGATGCCCATTTTAGTGAAGAAATTGCCCGATTAGATCTCGCCATCGCCCTACTGGAAAAGCACGGTGTCAATGAAGAGCAAATCCTGACGACATCAACCAGTCGCTTCCTCAACTTCCTGCTGCTTCGCGGCAAACCGGAAATCACAGAGTTTGCAGCTTTGTACTGATTGAACGAAACAGGCTGTAATTACCATTAATCAATCACCCAGAACCAAACCTCATAATCCACAAAAATGCCGACATCATGTCGGCATTTTATTTGATTTTACGAAATATTGATTAGTATTTACCCAGTAAAATGGAAAGTTACACCGGTAAATACGGATATCAGTTTTTGGGACGATTACCTTAAAAATAGAGCCTCAGGCGAGGCTCTATTTGGTATCTTTGCACATCAAGCTTACTGCCATCGTCTGGGCAAGATACACCGAGCAACTCAATGAGCGGAAGCCCAAGTTGTCGCCCTCTTGCACTTCAAAGCACACATCCATTTTACTGCCTTGTTCCATCATCTGATTATCGGTAATGGCAACAATCGGTACATTCTTTTGGTGCGCCAGTTCAATCACCTCGGTGGTTTCTGGCGCATAAGGGCTGAATGTAAAAGTAACCAGTACGTCTTTTTCACTCATCAAACGCGTCAGTGGCGATAGCATCCCACCGTTATCGTCAATCAGCACCACGTTGTTGTTGGACTTCATCAAGGCATACCAGAGGTAGAATGCCACAGGGTAGGCCCGCCGCATGCCCTGGATATAAATGGTATCAGCATCTTCCAGTAAACTGACTGCCCTATCGAGTTTTTGTGGCGATACGGATATTTGCAGTTGCTCCATCGCCTCAATATTTGCAGCGCCGAAATCATGGAAAATAGCCGCCGCAGAATCAGGGCCAAACTTGGCTTCGTTTCTTGCTTTTCGTACCCGTTCTTTGTAATCGCGCGGACGATTGAAGTAGTGATTGCGAAAGACGGCCTGCATCGAGCTAAACCCTGAAAATCCCATTGCGCTGGAGAAACGACTGAGGGTAGACAAAGGCACATTGGCTTGCTGGGCAATGGTGACCATAGTTTCAACGGCCACCAGCATAGGTTGCGCCATCACAAAATCTGCAACCTGCTGAAGACGCGGACTCAAATCATCATAGCGCCTAACGATTTGATCCTTCAATGTATCGAGCTCTGTGGTGCCTAGACCCTTAGTTCCTAGAGCATTAGTGTCAAGGCCAGCAGTGTCCTGACCCGTGGCTACACGTTCGGCTACTTCCATACGTTCATACTCTCCCGCGCTGAAAAAAATGCCCTGCGATTAACAGGGCCAAATTAATTACGACAGTTTTTACGACAGCAGTTTGAAGTTTCGAATTGCTTCTTCCTTCACAAAAGGCATCGCCTTTTGCATAAAGTAGATCCGATCAAATTTCTCAGGCTCTTCATTCATGAAACCACGCAGGTTATTACCCAGCGCTTGGCGCAAACAGGTGCCGATGTTGAATTTTGATACACGAGTACGCTTTAGTACTTCCATATCTTCATCGCGGATACCACTGGTACCGTGGATAACCAGCGGGATATCGACCATGCTGGCGATCTTGTCCAAGCGACCAAAATCAATGGTGCATGTAGGCTCGGTCAAACGGTGCACGTTGCCGACTGAGACAGCAACACAATCCGCACCACTTTCAGTGGCAAAACGCGCAGCTTCTTCGGCTTCGGTATAGATAGATTTGATATGGTCACGGCCTTCGTCATAAGGTACCGAGCCAATCTCACCTTCTACCGAAGCACCCAGTGCGTGGGCAACATCAGCCACGGCACGAGTACGGGCGATGTTCTCTTCAAGCGATAGCTGAGAACCATCAAACATAACAGAGCTAAAACCCGCCTTTAACGCCTTGAAGACGATCTCTTCTTCGTAGGTATGATCCAAATGTAGACACACTGGCACTGAACTATTTTTTGCCAACGGAAGCAACATTGCCGCAGCGGTTTCTACCCCGTAAAAATCGGCAACATCTTTGTTGCAAGCCAAGATCACGGGCTTGTTAACGGCTTCTGCTGCTTCAACGACAGCACGTGCATCTTCATAGCCAAACACATTAAAACAAGGGACTGAATAATCAGAAGCCGCAGCTTCAGGCAAAAGATCTTTTAAATTAACGAGCATATTGGTAAGCCTCCGTGTTATTTGAACTTGGCGATCATGTCCTTGATGCCAGGGATCGTCTCTACTTGGTATTCGTGATGCGGGTCAAAGTGCTGGATAAGCGACTTCTCGGTTTTGCCAACGATAATAGTGAAGTAGTACATCTCATAGCCCGGTGCCGCGACACTTGGGTGATAGCCTTTATCGATGGCAATCACAGAGCCTGTGCGAACGTGGTAAACCGGGCCAAAGTCATCTTCATGCTCATACAGGAACTGGGCACCGAAACCAAAACCTGGGTTGAAACGGAACTGGTACACTTCTTCGTACAGCGTCTCTTTGCTACCGTCCGGCTTAACACGGTCTTCATCATGCTTGTGAGGAGGGAAACCAGACCAGCCACCCGCACCAACCGTAAACAACTCGCTAACCAGTAGGCGGCCGCGCTTGTCAGAATTGGATTGGCCAAGTACATGCTTGATCTTACGGTGGGTTTTGGTGTCATCAGAGCCGTATTGCACGATATCGACTTGATCTTGACGGCTGCAGAAGGGCTCTAGTGATTCTTCGAATTTGCCACCTGCAATCATCACATCGGCAGTATCGCTCACACACTCAATTTCTGCGCTGTAGCCAAGCGGCACATAAACAGACTCTGGGTTACCTTCCCACACTGACTTACGCTGACCAATATTGTCGAATACCTCGGTTTTCTCGCCGTTGGTCACGGTAATTGAGCAGGTACCACCAGCGAGTACGATCACGGACTCGTAACCTTCTACAACGTGCTGGTGCTGCTCGCCTTGTGAAAGATGAACTTGGTTGAAATAACACAATGGTGTGACTTCATCGTTCACATCAACAATTGGCTGGTTTTTATTATCAAACGGCGGGATATGCTTACCCATGGTTCTCTCTCCTCACTGCCTGATCAACCTTGCCCATTGATCAGTACAGCCTTGTAATTATGTTGTTTTATTTTTTAGGGAATAAAAAAGCCGGGTCTCGATGGTGTGTACCGATGGAAGACTGAAAATCCAGTGGTACTGACCCGGCTGACCAAAATACGCTTTCACTTGACGCTAATAGCGACAGTTAAAGGCCTTGTTCTCTGGTCTCAATAAAGTCAAACAGTTGTTCTTTGGTTGGCATCGCTTCGGTACAGCTGTTACCACTAACGTTAATCGCTGCGGCTGCCGAGCCGTGCTTCACGCCGTCTTCCAGTTCGCCACCGTTAACCAGCGTCCAGATCAAGCCGCCTGCAAATGAATCGCCAGAGCCAAATGGCTTCTGAACATCCACGCGGAAGATACCTTGTTGGAATTTATGACCATCTCGGCAGTACACTTTTGAACCGAACTCACCGGCTTTAACCACCACAACCTGGGTGTTTGCTCGAAGGAAGCGATCAGCCGTTGCATCATCATCGGTATTACCCGGTGCCAACACGGTTTCCATCATGTCGAATTCTTCGCGGTTACCGATAACGATATCCGATAGGCCTGCTGCAATGCCGTAATAGATGGAAGCGTCGACATCGGTACGCCATGAATATGGACGGTAATCAACATCCAATACGACTAACGTGTTGCTGCGGCGCGCATGCTCCATGGCAATCAGTGTTGCTTCACGACTCGGGCTTTCAGAAAGCGCGGTACCCGTTACAACCAGTACTTTCGAGCTTGCGATGTACTCTGGGTCTACTTGCTCTGGTTTGATGGTCAAATCAGACGCTTTGTTACGGTAAATCAATACCGTACAGTCACTTGGCTTCATCTCGGTAAACGCCACTGATGTGCGCGAGCCCGAGTTATCTGTCATCATGCCGTCAAGATTGATACCCTGGCCTGACATGTACTGCTTCACGTAGCCACCGAATGCATCATCAGCGACACACCCGATAAACCCGACCTTGCCGCCAAGTTTGCTCACCGCTACTGCGATGTTGGCAGCCGAGCCACCGACGAATTTGTTGAAGCCTGAAATATCAGCCATGTCCGTGTTTGATTCACGGGCGTATAAATCTACGCCCGCACGTCCCAACACGATGGCATCCAGCTTGCGGTCTTGCTGAAGTGCAATCTTTGTCATGGTCCGTTCCTATTACTCGTAATCTACCCAAGCCGCATTTTGATCTGCAGACTCAACACATTTCTCACAAAGGCGTACACCTTCAATACCCGCATCGATACCTGGGAACCAGATACCGGCTAGCTCAGCTTGGTCGTCGCGGTCTGCCGCATCAAACGCCAGCGCAAAGCGGTGGTATAGGTTTGCCCAAGACTCGAAGTAACCTTCTGCGTGGCCACCGCCAACACGGTTAGATGCCACACCCGGTGCATCTTGGTGTAGATAGCCCATGCCACGCTCAAGAACGCGAGATGCCTCACCTTGTACTTCGTAGCGAAGTTGGTTTGGTTGCTCATCCCACCATTCGATAGACGCTTTAGATCCGACGATGCGGATCTTCTGCTGGTGCATAGAGCCTGAGTTAACCGCGGATGCCCAAAGGGTACCGACTGCGCCACCTTTGAATTCCATCATTACATGAGCATTATCTTCTAGTGGAGTACGCGACTTGATGAAGCTCTGACGCATGCAAGATAGACGGTCAACTTCAAGGCCAGTCATGACTTCGCATAGGTAGAACGCGTGAGTACCGATATCACCCAGTACATACGTTGGGCCAGAAACCTCTGGGCTTACACGCCACTTCAAGCCTGGATCGTTCAGTTCGTACTCTTCGTTATGGAAGCCGTGGGCAAACTGCATGTTGATAACGCGGATTTCACCTAGGTCGCCACGCTGAACCATTTCACGCGCCTGCTGAACCATTGGGAAACCGCTGTAGCCATACATCACACCGATAACACGGTTGTTTTTCGCTGCAATTTCTTTTAGCTCTTCGGCTTCTTCAGTCGTGAAAGTGATTGGCTTTTCACAAACTACGTGCAGGTTTGCTTCTAGCGCTGCTTTACAGATTGCATAGTGCGTTGAGTTCGGTGTTGCGATAGAGACAGCTTGGATACCGTCTTCACGCTGTGCTTCTTGCTCGAACATCTCTTGGTAGTTGGCGTAGCAACGGTCACCTTCTAGGCCTAGGTTTTCACCGAAATCACGGCAACGAGCAGGGTCTAGATCGAAAGCACCGGCAACCAATTTGAACAGACCATCACGCTGTGCTGCGTTGCGGTGCGAGTAACCGATCTGGCTACCACGGCCACCACCTACCATTGCCCAGCGGATTGGTTGGTCAAAATGACGTTCTTCATTAAACATGGTTCACTCCTTGGCAGGTATCACGGCCTCCTTAAGCTTATGTAGCTAGGCTGTCTGTGATACCTGCGGGTAAATTATTGGAAATATTAAAGTTTAAAAGTTCGGAATTCGTTATCGCTTAGACGCTATGGTCTTGAAAGCCTCAGCCCTATACACCACGACGTTGCGCAGCTCGGCCTTCTTCCCAGTCAGCGACTTTCTTCGCAGTCTCTTCGTTGCGAGTCACTTCTGGTAAACCCACTTCCCACCAGCAATCACACTTGGACCATGCCGCAGGGGATACTGGGTCGATATCAACCACAATCACATAAGTGCGGTCCGCTTCTTTAGCGCGGGCAAAGGCAGCATCAAACTCGTCAACAGACGTCAGTTTCTCGGAAATTGCACCTTGTGCTTCTGCGTGCTTAGCGAAATCGACGCGAGCCAGTTCGCCATCTGGGCGGCGGCAGTCTTCAAGTAAGTTGTTGAATGACTCGTTACCAGTGTTGTTCTGTAGTTTGTTGATAACCGCGAAGCCGCCGTTGTCACACACCACCACAATCATCTTGTGGCCAGTCAGAACTGAAGAGTAGATATCTGAGTTCTGGATAAGGTATGAACCATCACCCACAAGTACCACAACGTCGTTGTCTGGGTTGGCAACTTTTGCGCCCCAGCCACCAGCAATTTCGTAGCCCATGCATGAGTAGCCAAAATCGATATCGAACTTACCAATCTGGTAGTTCTGCCAGTTCATAGAAAGCTCAGCCGGTAGACCACCCGCAGCGGTCAGTACGGTGTCGCCTTTTTCCATCGACTTGTTCAGCTTGCCGATCACTTCCGCGTATGAAGACATACCTGGTAGCAAATCGCCTTCTTGTGGGTGGGTACGGCGATGAACCAGTGCTTTCCACTCATCGGCTTCTGCTTTGGCTTTTGCCGACCACTCATCACCCGAACGCCAATCTCCTAGTAGAGTGGATAGCTTGGTCATTGAGCTTTTCGCATCACCCAGTACTGGATAAGACATGTGCTTGATGGCATCGAACTTGGCTACGTTGATACTGACCAGCTTCATATCTGGGTTCTTGAATACTGTCCAAGAGCCAGTGGTAAAATCTTGCAAACGCGTACCAATAGCCAGTACCACATCCGCTTCGTTAGCCATGTGATTAGCAGAATCTGAACCCGTTACACCGATTGGGCCTGCGTTCAATGGGTTGTCTTGTAGCATTGTGGCACGACCAGCAATGGTCTCGACCACTGGAATATTGTGCTTACCTGCGAAGGCTGCTAGCTCGTCAGTCGCTAGCGAGTAGTGAACACCACCACCAGAGATGATCAACGGCTTCTTCGCCTTTAGCAGGATCTCTTTCGCTTCTTCCAGAACAATCATTTCAGGCTCTGGACGGCGGATACGATGCAGTTTTTCAGCAAAGAAAACTTCAGGGAAGTCGTAAGCCACACCTTGGATATCTTGCGGCAAACCTAGGAATACCGGACCACAGGTTGCTGGGTCTAACATAGTATCTAGTGCTTGCGGCAATGTGTGCATTAGCTGGGTTGGTGATAGCACGCGGTCCCAGTAGCGCGTTAGCGGCTTGAATGCATCATTTGAAGTCACAGACGGATCTTCGAAGTTCTCCGGCTGTTGTAAAACTGGGTCTGGCAGACGGCTAACATAAGCATCACCAGAGATAAGTAGAAGAGGTAGACGGTTAGTGTGCGCGATACCCGCAGCAGTTACCATGTTGGTCGCACCTGGGCCAATTGAGCTGGTTGCAATACCAATACGACGACGCTGATTAGCCTTCGCGTATGCAATGGCTGCTGTTGCCATCGACTGTTCATTCTGACCGCGCCAGGTTGGGATTTTATCTTCAATATTCTTTAGCTGCTGGCCAAAGCACGTCACATTACCGTGACCGAAAATCGCAAAGGCGGCACCAAAAAGTTGTTCTTTCTTTCCATCAATTTCAATCATTTGTGCTGCAAGATACTTGGCAAGCGCTTCAGCAACAGTCAGGCGTACAGTATTCATTGTCTTCCTCAATATTCAGTACCCGATGGGGTATCCCGACCCCAGCTCCACCTCCCAGTTGGTGCAGCCGGGGATACTTTAGGGGGTCAATACCCCCAAGGGTTCTTTATTACAGACCGTACTTGTTCGCGTAGCCATTGATGTTCTCAAAAGCTGTTTTTGCGAACGTTAGTGGGTGCGCTTTAGCAGGATCCTGCTCGGCTTCAACCAATAGCCAGCCTTTGTAGTCGCGCTCTTTTAGTGCAGCGAATACGTCGTCATAATCAACATCGCCAGTACCAGGAACGGTAAATACACCATCAAGAACTGCGTTAAGGAATGACTTGTCTGCATCGCGAGCGGCCTTCATAACGTCTAGGCGTAGGTCTTTAAAGTGCATGTGACCGATACGGTGGCCCCAGCGCTTGATCATGGTGACAGGGTTACCGCCGCCATATGTGATGTGACCAGTGTCCAGCGTTAGGTGAACTGCGTCGCCAGTGAGCTCCATCATCAGGTTGATGTCGTCTTCTGTTTCACAGATGGTGCCCACGTGGTGGTGGAAAGACAGCTTGATGTCATGCTCGTTTAGTAGGTACTCAGAAACAGTCGTTAGCTTCTCACAGTAAGCTTTCCACTCATCCATAGTCAGGATAACGCGCTGAGATAGAGGGGTGTTGATGTCGCCGTGAACTGTGTTGCTCACTTCACCAAATACCATCGCTTTACAACCCGCCGCTTTCAGCAGTTTGATGTGCTCCTGCATAGCTGCAATTTCTTCGTCCGCGGTTAGCGTCATCAGGTTGCCGCTGTACCAGCCAGACGCTAGAACCAGGCCGTGTTTTTCTAGAAGAGGGATAAGTACTTCTGGCTCACGTGGGTATTTAGTACCGAGTTCAGTACCGGTAAAGCCCGCTTCTGCCATCTCACTCAAACATGTTTCCAATGGGATCTCACCACCCAATTCTGGCATATCATCGTTAGTCCAAGTCAGTGGGCTGATTCCGTATTGCACATTGCTCATGTTTGTTCTCCAACAATAACTTAAATAAAAAATTTAACGTGATGAGGTGATTTGACTGTTCTCTGGATTATGCTTTTTTGATATCCAAGTAAAGAACTTCGCTCTCTTCACCGTTCGCTTAACTTGGGAATCACTATAACCAAAAAAAACAAAATGAAAAATATTTTTCGATCACTGAAAAGCATTGCAGCATTTCGATAAAAATAGAAAAAACCCAGCAACCACGCGGTCTGAGGCGATTTTTTGAGCAAGATCACAAACCGATAAAACAAAATAAAAACAAACACTTGGAGCTATTATTTATTTTGAAAAATATTTTTCTTAATTTGATCCAGATATCATTTACGAATAAAAAGTCACTTTGGGTATAGCCGAGAGCAAATGATGTCCATATGATAAAACCATCACCTTATGAAAAAATATTTTCAAAGCAACATATAACAACTACAGATAAAAGGGTGAAATAAAATAGCCGATACCTATGCCCTACAGTAATAGGCGTATCGGACCGCTACCCAGCTCATGCTTATTCGATGGTTGAGTGAGAGAAGGGAAAAAAATCAAGGAGCAACACATGTCACCCACAACCGCGGCCGAGGCCCGAAAACATAATTTTGCTTACATTATTCGAATTTGTTGTATCGCAGCCCTAGGGGGTATTTTATTAGGTTATGATACCGCTGTTATTTCTGGCGCTATTGGTCCTATCAGAGAGCACTTCGGGTTAACCTCTGCACAAACTGGCTGGGCAGTATCAAGTGTTGTTCTAGGTAGTATTATCGGTGCCGTCAGCGCTGGTTGGTCCGCTCTTAAATATGGCCGTCGTAAAACCCTCTTCATGGCTGCCATCCTCTTCATGATTTCCGCCATCGGCTCGGCACTGGCCACCACCTTTACTTTCTATGTCATGCTTCGCATCGTTGGTGGTATCGCGGTTGGCTTAGCCTGTGTCGTTTCACCAATGTACATGTCTGAAGTGGCACCGAAAGACTTCCGAGGCCGTGCCGTCAGTATGTTCCAACAATCTGCTGTTATCGGTCAAACAGGGGTGTTCTACGTTAACTACCTGATTGCCAAAGGCATGAGTGAAACTTGGTTGGTTGATATGGGCTGGCGCTGGATGCTGGGCTCAGAAGTGCTTCCAGCCGCACTGTTTGCTGGCCTGTTGTTCCTTATCCCTGAATCACCACGTTGGCTGGTACTGAAAGGAAAAGTCGATGAGGCTAAAGACACCCTATCACGTATTTCAAACCCTAATCATGCTGATCAGTTGATCGGCGAGATCCAAGCATCACTGGCAGATTCAAATGCACCAGGCAAGAAGCAAGTCAGCCTGCGTTCACCACTTCTGTTTGCAATCTTGGTGATCGGTACCTTCGTTGCTGCCGCCCAGCAGCTAACCGGTATCAACGTGATTATGTACTACACGCCGGAAATCCTAAGACCAATTACCGGTAGTACTGAAAACGCCCTATTCCAGACCACCTTCGTCGGTATTGTCTTCATCCTCGGTAACGCGCTAGGTATGTACCTCATCGATAAAGTCGGTCGTTTGCCACTGATGAAATACGGTACCTTCGGCTGTGCAGTGGGTATGACGGTTGTCGGTTATGTACTTTACACTGGCACTGAAGGCTACGCGGCATTGTTCGCACTATGTCTATACGTTGTTTCTTACGCGACATCGTGGGGTTGTGCATGCTGGACCATGATTTCGGAAATCTTCCCGAACAGCATCCGCTCCCGTGCAATGTCTATCGCGGTGGGTGCACAGTGGTTCACCGGTTTCATCGTCACCCAGTCGTTCCCAATGCTGAATGACAATGCCTTCCTAAGAGAGCATTTCAACGGTGCATTCAGCTTCTGGTTGTTCGCCATCCTGTCACTGATTTGTATGTTTGTTGTGGTCAAATTCGTTCCAGAAACCAAAGGTGTCAGCCTGGAGAAAATGGAAGAAGTGATGGCCAAGAAACTTGGCAAAAAAGTACCAGCACCAGCTGCTACTGAAGCCCAAGCAAACGCTTAATCTATTTTCTCTACCAAATTCCAACTGCTCCACATTTGGAAGAACAAACAGGCTTACCTCTCGGAGTACCGCCTAAAAACCATGTACTGAAAAGTTGGGTGGGTGGGTGGCATCACTCTTAGCAAGGATCAAACCCAACAAAGTATAAAATACACACTGATGTTCACTATGTACTGTCAGTGTGTATTTTGATTCTGCTGTAGTGACGTGTTACTGGCCTCACAACGCCAAGTAAAATCACTATTCACAGAACTAGCCACGTCATAATGAGCTAGTCAGGTTCACACTGGTAATGACCTACAAGTTTGCCAGGATGAGTCCTAGCACGAAGCTGGACATAACCTTCATAGCCTCATTAATATTTTCTACAGTGTTGGTATTAGTCTTTATATGACAAGTTGCTTTTCTAGCATGTCAGAATCGAGCCTCCGAATTTATCGGCTCGATTCTTGTTTAAGAAAAAATCAATCCTCCATCTGAAGACAATCACTACTTTATTTACGCCAAGCGTCATACAAAATTTCAGCTAAAGGCACAGAAAGAAATATGATGTACGGGCTAGTGGTCATTTTCACTGAGGATAGGAAATCGTAAGAATATTCCAAGCCCAAGAAGGAAAAGCACCCCGTGGAATAGTGAGGCGCTTAAAGAATATAGCAGTTTTGCCAATGTAGATACTTGCTCTACATTTTAGTACCAAGCATAGTCTTCCAACTCCCAGTCAAAGCGGTTAGTTTCAATATGCTTTTCATTGTAGTCAGAATGACAGTTTGGCGAAAAGGGCTCACTTCTGCGCATGCCAACGCGCTCTGATACATGGCTAAAGCGGTATAAACGACTAAAGAAACTGTCAGGGTTGTACTCCATCTTGAAGTAAGACTGCATGTGCTCTTCAACAGGCATGAACTCATTGTCTAAATAGAGCGCATGACTGAGTGACGAACCTGAATGCGTCGCATAAGAAGGATACTGAGGGGCATTGGTGATCAGTTGGGAGTCGACCACAGTCACATTATCTCCGAAAGTCCACTGGGCAATCTCACTCAGTGCCGAGCTATATTTGTTGCCCAGATAGAGGTTCCCGTACTCTGGGATATTCCGCGGGTACTCAATCTCAGTGTCACCAACAAATTGTGGGGCATATTTGTTTTGATCATGACACAGGAACTTCAACGACTCATCAACGGGTAAGCGGGAAGGAAGTTCATAAAACGTCACGGGAAAGAAAGGACGTTCGTACTCAAAGCCAAATTTAGCCCAAGTACCGCCAGAGATATGGGTGTTTTTTTGGCTGTTGAGTTTAAGCTCGGTCAGCAACGCCCCCGTGACCTTGCCGCCAACCGCTGTATCAAAGCCACCCAGTAACTTGCGATCTTTAATTCTTAATCCGACAGACTTGCGGTGAATATCGGTATTGTAGCCAGCGGTTCCCTCCCCTTTTAAGCCAAACAGGTTAATTTCTGGGAATAGACCAGCAGTGAAACCTGTATGAATCTCAATCGGGAAAAATGGCAATATAAGCCCAGTTGGACTCACTCCCTTAACTACAATTTTGAGCGGCTCCTCAATGAAGACGTTAACGGAGCTGGAAGGGTAAGCGACGGGTGTAAGAAACTTGGAACGCATCACCTTCACTTCAGTGGTTACCTGCGCGACGGCTTGTTGTGTTGCGGTCAGGCTGATCTCCATCTGTGGATCAAAATAGAGTTCGAAACCTGGCCTTGCTTTGAATTCCAATGCAGCACTGTCTTTAAAAAATCGCTTAATGGTACGACCGACCACACCCGGCGCGTTACCGAGATTATAGCCCCAATGACCGATGCGCTCGAAATAGAGAGGTAGTTCAGCTTTTGCGGCGAATTTTGCTGAAAGCTCTGCAGAAAAATTGTGACTACAGGTGTTTTTCATCATAGAGCCGCCACCCAAGTTATTGCTCATGTCGCATCGCAATGTAGATAGGTGGTTTTTAATACATAAGCTGATTTCATATGCGTCCGATTTTTTATCTACACACATATTGAGATTGGGATACTCGTCAGGAAACGCTAGCGACAGCAAGCCTTCACCATTCTGATAGAAATTAGGTGACGCTGAATAGGCTCTCAAAGCGGCTTCCGCGTCTTCCGGTAACCATTCTGTCGTGGTTGAAATCACCAGTGGGTTGTCTTCTGAGAAGATCTCACTGAGCATGGCGGGTGCGTAGTATAGCTTGCCTGGGTGATCCTCTTTTTCACGGACGACATAGAGCTCGTCACCAAAAGCGACCAGCTCACCTAAGGCTTCTTCCGGCTCAGGGAGATTGTCTAAGCGACTGACTGCACTTTTTTCAGCGATATCTAAGAGTGTTGGCGCGGTGTGAGACGTTTGGTATTCCAACTCCGCCGAAGCAACTTCAGTACCATCCTCCATCTGAGCGGTGAGGAAAAGGACATAGTCGGTATCTGCATCTGCTGGAAACGCATAAGAGAGGTTGTGCGTTTGATATACCCCTTCAAGTACCCAAGGTGATGACTGTTTGGCAACATGGAGTGAATAGGTGACGGTATCCAATACTTGGCTATCAAAGGTAGCGGGTAGCCATTCAACATACACTAACCCTTCTTCCAATTGGGTGGCAATATTAGGGCCGCTTAAATAGGGTAACTCTCCCGACGAGGTTATATTCACAGGAATTTGCAGTGCTTGAATAAGCGTTTCATTGTCCATAACGGAAATGACAGCGTCTATTTCAAGGTTATCTGACGAAATAGCAGGACTGACAAATGAAGCGTGGTTTTCTGAATATTGGATAATCGGTAATCGCACATCTTCAACATCACTATTAAGGTGCCAATGTAGGCTTAATCCATCGTCCAAAAAAGACTCGACCTCGATACCCACACGAGAGCCAGACGCGGCCTTTAATTCGGTTGGTATACAGAGAGAGCCTCTGTCTTCGATGTTAACACAATGATCTGCCTCGGGAGGCGGAATAACGACAGGCGGTAACTCAGGCGGTGGTTCTGGTGGTTGCTCAGGAGCAGAGCCGCCACCGCTATTACATCCAGCTAAAAGCATAGCTAGCGTGAATAATTTAATGTTTTTCATTTTTACTACTCAAAAAAAGGAGCTGGAAATTACCATTGCTTTCTTTTATTGAGAAAAAAACATTGTAAGCAAGCATTTCTGCCAAACAATCCACTTATACGAGTTTCGTAATCTATTCTCATATAGCGCCATTGAATACCGTATTTCGATATTGTTTGAAGTATTAAAAGCCTAACTTTAGAATTGTACAACGAGATCAGTTACATGAAGGTTTGTGGTAGCAATAAGCTAGCCATGTTAATTCGAATCTGGGAGGTAAATTACTTGCTAATGATGCAGGCCTTTGCCTCCACCCTTCGTTTGAGAGTAGGTATGTGAAGTATCATTACCATACTTCTTCCAGCGATTACCTTTGGATAGTACAGAGCAGCCATGAAATTCATCAAGTTCAGCCTCACGCTGGAATGCTTGACGATATTCTTCTTGAATTCGTCGCTTTTTCTCAGTGAATGTTTTGTAGCTATTATATTTATCAGCAACCGTATGAGTTACGAAGGCCCATTAAAGAATTTATCGGACAAAGACGAAGACTTAAAGGTTAGTATCTCGCCATCTATATCAACATCAAGATAAACCGCATTCCCAGCCTCACGCACCTCTAGTACAGGGCCATCCCCAAAGGTTTTGTGCGAAAGAATTATGCTGTGCTCTTTTTCGTAAACATCAAGGAAGTCCTTACCAAGAACATTTAGCGCTCGCATACAATTGGGCGAAGTATGGCCAGTGTGAGGTTCATCTAGCTTAGTAGTTAGCGCTATATCGGATTTAATGTCAGGTTCATTTTTTTGGGAAAAAAATTGACTAATTACATTCCAAAGCTTTCTTAACATATACATTTTCTATTTTACTTTTTTGCATACAAGCATATAGATTGATTTCTATCATAACTAACAGCCTGAGAAGTTACTATTGATAACTCTAACTAAAACAGAATGGGGCAGAACTGTGTTACCCCTCCTGAACTGCAATTGGCCAGCAACACGTAACAGCAGAGTCTTTTTTTCATTTGGTACTCGCTTATGGCTCTGCCACAGGGCTTGGTAAGGCGTTGGCACATCCTGTGCCCACACCTACCCAGTAGGCTATCAAAGGATATGCTGTAAAGCAGACTAGGTTCAGCCACTCGTTCGCCTTCGGCTTGACGTTCGCGCAGCTCACTACTCGCTAGGCATTCACCGAGTCAACTTGACAGCCCTTCAGCTTTTCTACGACTTTAGACTCAATCAACTTAGCCATCATGGTGTTCCGAGTGGAAGTGTGTGATGGAGCCTCAATCACTTCGCGGATCACGTCTTCATCACCAATGATATGCACCTCATTCTCCGCCCTTGTCACAGCGGTATACAACCAAGCCCTGTCCACTAACCGGGATTTCGGCACGATAATAATGATTCGGGGGAACTGGGAGCCTTGGGCTTTATGCAAGGTCATCGAATACCCCAAGTTCACATCATCAATCAAGTTACGGTCAATCGGTACTATGTGGCCTTCATCGGTACGAACCTCACCTAACGTATCGCCATCCTGAGTGACCGAAATGAGCTGGCCTAACGACCCGTTCTGAATACCTAGGTCATAGTTATTCCTGATAAAAATAACCCTGTCATTCTGTTTTAGCTCATGATTAAAATACTCGATCCCCAACTGAAATAGCATACGGGCTCCATCAGGATTTACCTCAGCTTGTATGCTGGCATTCGACTCTTTGACCAGCACTTTTGTGGGTGCAACCACTCTGGATTCGTCAGGCTTTAGGGCAAATAACGTCGTCGCAATTTCAAGCATTGTTTCTTTAGACGATGCTTGGTGGAATGTAATGTTGCCTGTTGTTAAATGGGCGGGGACTTCACCGTCATTGATGCTTTTTGAATATTCTGGAATGCCTGTTGAGCCTTCTTGGCGCTTTACAATATCAAGGGTTGTATTAACGATAACGCCTGAATCAATCACATCAAATAGGATTCGCCCTACACCTATTGGGGGGAGTTGGTTAGGGTCGCCAACCAGAAGGATGCGCGTTTCAGGGGGGATGGATGTCACGATGCGGAACATGGTCGGCAAGTCAACCATCGACGCCTCATCAATGACCACGAGGTGTTTTTCATCCGGTGACTGCTCCTCACCTTTTCGTAAAAATCCTGCTATGGTGCTGGTTTCCATACCGATACTTTCATGCAAACGCTTCGCTGCCCGCCCGGATAGTGCCAATGCATGGATGTGGTATCCGAGGCTCTTGAAAGCCTTCAAAGCAGTGCGTAAAACCGTTGTTTTACCTGTTCCCGCACCACCTGTAATGGTGGCAATACTGTTGTCTAAGGCACTCATGATACCTTGCTCTTGCTTCTGGGTCAGTGGGTACGGCAATCCATGAATGGCTTTCACATAAGCATCATTAACGGCTTCATCATATAAGTCATTGTTAACCGCAAGCGTAGCGAAACGTTCAGTGACCGTATTCTCCATCAGGCACATGGCAGTTGATTGGTAAGCTTTTGATGCCTCATGGTAAATCCAGCGGCACTCATCAAAACTGACCTTCAATGCAAGCTTTATCAACTCAGCCTCTTTGAGATACTTGCTTAACCCGTAACGCAAATCGTTCTGATAGGCGCAGGTATGGCCGCCATCCATTGTTCTCATGATGGCGGCTTCAGACGCTGCAACCAACCTGCGGGTATCGACGGGCAACACAAAGAACTTATCGCATGCCAATTCATCGGTATCAGCAAAAGACAAGCCGAATGTCATTAGCCTGTACGGGTCGGATTTTATAGCGTTAACGGACTCCTTGCCGTGGTGTTTAAATAATCTCGCTTGAATGTCCTGTGGAATGCCATGCTTTGTCATCCAGTTGGCACTTTTGAGGTTTGCGTACTTGTCGAATCCCTCATACAGCGCTGAAATCGAGGTCTCGGTTAAAACGGCCCTTAACTCCTCACGGTTGGCCTCTGTGTCCTCCTCTACGAGCGTGTAGAGCTTCTTACCAAATGTTGTCCATAACTCCCTAGCCTTAGATTCACCGATTCCCTTAAAGGTCGTTTGAGAGGCAATGAAGCGCACCAGTGCTTCTTGTGTGTCAGGAAGCGTGCAGGTGATTTTACCTGGGGACAAAAAAGCGTGTTCCTGCATATCAAAGTCGCCGACGGCCAGTGATTTAACCTCACACTGGCCTTCGATGTCCCAGTGTTGACCGATAGCGGGAGTAACAGGCAGCATTTTGGGGTTCATCTTGACGCTGACCATGTATTTACCGTTATTGATTCGGTAGCTATCCCGCTTGAGCGGCACACCTAGCAGCACCACCACATCACGTAAATGCAATGGAATGCTGGTTACCCTGAATGACTCTTCCTTCAATTGCATCATCGTGGCATCACTCCCATCTCGGCAATGTAATGGGACAATTCCTTGAATTTCTTATTCTCTTTTTTAAGGTCTTCCACCTTCGCTTCTGCTTCCATCAGCCGTCTTTCCAGCTCATTATTCCGGGTTTTCAGTCTAACGACTTCACTTTCTGAGCTGTCATAGCGTTTAGGTGTATGACTTTCTTGCTTCGCCTTGCCTTTATCACTAAGCGGGGGGAGCCACTTGTCCTTCCTTAGTTTATTTTCGAACTTTTCAATTTCTTGGAGTAACTGCTTGTTTCCGGTTTTGGGTTTCAAGGCATTGCCAGAGCACCCAATCGCCGCTTGCAAATCAGTGCGATTAAGCCGCCCACCATAGGTTATCGCCTCAATATCAGCCTTAGACTGGGTCTCAGCCCACACCAAGAACGTGTTAACGAATGCCTCACCCTTAGCTTTACTCATCAGACTCTCCCAGTACCTTTTTGATGACCTTGGCGAATGGGCGTGGAAGTACCTCCGTATCGTACTCGGTTGCCATTACTCGGCCATTTTCATGAATCTCCCAACCGTTCTCTTCTAGGCGCTCCGTATCGAACAGTGCCTTTAGCGCCATCTTCTCCATTTCTGTCAATGTGATAGGGGGCAGCACCTCAACAGGGTTATCCGGTGCCTGGTTATCAAACTGCCGGACTGGCCTACGGTCTATCACAAACTCCGTCTGGCTTTTCAGGATATTGAGTTCATTCCTGAAGCGGTTCCGCTCAGCAATAATCTGTCCCATCCATGCACGAAGGACTGGATCATCAATCTGCTTTAGCAGGTCGTTGTCCTTCGGCTCCCTGCGGGATTCGGCATGGGGGACCGGCGGCTTTTTCATGGTGGTATCGGCCTTGGCGGCCCATGCCGCTATCAGGTCACGAAAGTGCTTGTTTTTCGTTGCACGAATCGACGGGTAACCCACACCACCGTTATCCTGCGACACCCTGCCAATGGTGGTGACAGAAAAGTCCCGCTCACCACTTTCATAGTATTCGCTCAGCATGGTGTTGAGCTTGTCGATAGAGTTCTGCATCCGCACTGACTTACCTTCCTTTAGGCTTTCAGCGAGGATGTCAGGGTCGATTTCATTCGCCATGTCACCTCACTCCTATTAGGTCTTTCAGCAGTTTGGATTGAATGGTGTCGCTGCTCTTTATAAGCCCTGCAACCCCTTTCTCCAGCAACCCGTTTTCCTCAAGGTATTGGCCTGATTCAAGGTAAGTCGCGGCTTTGCGCATACCTTCCAACAAGTTATCAGGGTCGGCAATCTTTGCCATTTCACGCATGAGGGCATTCGCGGCGATAGCAGAGGTCTTATCGTCCATTTCAAGAAACACAGGCTCGTAACCTTTCTTGACCAAGAAGCGACTGAGTGTTTTTGCTTGGCGGGGCAGTGCGGGCAATTTCACTAAATCATCCATCAAGGCTGGGTAGACTTCGGCATCGTGGCTAAGCAGCGAGAGGTGGAATAGCTCAGAGTCGGTTTCCATAAATTGAAGCGCGATTTCAACATCATCTTGGTCACCCAGCGCCACCAACTTATCGCTGTTATCGCCGTCTTGGCGTTGGTTTTCAATATCCACAATGCGCTGAATCAGTTTGAATGTCCCGATGTAGTCCTTGACAAGCTCGTTGGCTAACGCATTCTGCTGCTCCACACGGTTTTCCATGAGTTCCATTTCAGCGTGTTTTGTGAAAACCGCATCACTCTCTAGGGCGTCGGTGAGTTCATCCTTCAGCTCCCTCAACTCACCTTCCAGTTCGACCGCAAGGTTTGCGGCATCATGAACCTGATAGCTCAAACGGTTGTTGTGGGCGATTAAGGCTGGCAAATATAAGGCGTTAGTGACCAACCAGCGGCAGCGGGTACAGCTATGGGGAGGGAGGGATTCGTAGAGTCTGTTATGACTATTTGTATTATCGACAAGTAGAACACCGCCATTCCAACAGCCACTGGGCGGTGCGTCTATGTCCATTTTCGTGGTGTTGCCGCCTACCAAGCACAGCCCACAAGGGCGGTTCGACCATCCCACGGGTAACTGCTTGGTCAAGGCACTCAATGTGCCTTCGTTATCGTGGTAGACCATCTTGCACTCAATCTGCTCCAAGCTTTGGTTGCGAAGGAACAAGCGGGTCTGCTCCCCTGCGTTTTCAAGCAGATTAGTGTGAGTCCCATCCATCACATCTCGCATCACACTGGGCGTTATTTTGTTGTAGTAGATGGTCATCAAAAGTCGAGCATGTCCCGCCAAGAGCTTCGAAATGACAGGCAGGGGTAAATCTGTTTCCATTGTGTAGGCGGTAATGAGGGATACACGAATGGAGTGAGGAGGGAAAGAAGTGGATACCAAGTAAGCCAGACTCGTACCCTCAGGGTAATCCTGCACTAATTTGAGCTTACCTCCATCTTTTAGCGTAATGCCTTTGGCTGCTAACTGATTTTCCAGCTCAAGCAATAATTGATACCAAAATGTCGAAAGCGTGGTTCTATTCAACGGTTTTTGTTTGTCTGAGCCTTTTGCAGAAGCGTCACGGAACAAGAAACAAATACTTCCCATTGCATTTAATTGCATTTGTGTTTTCTTTATGCCTGTGTGTTTCGCTTTCAAACCCAGACAGGAGGTGGGCTTTGGAATCGGGTTGTATTTCTCTTGCCAGTTTCTCAGCTTTTCAAGCCAGTAAAGCACCTCTTCATTTTGCCATGGGATGGTATATCCCCGGTCAAATTCGTCTTTATTTTGGTCGGCTGTTTTGTTGGAGTTGATATACAAGCCTGTTAAATAGGTGCTTTCATAGCTGTCATAAATTCGGGTAAACACCCCTTTACTGAAAGGGTTTCTCGCCGACCCTAGCTTGAAGTCATGTTTTTTATTGGGCAGCCAAGCACCGCCCTCATATCTATGCGTATCTGCTTCGCCAGAATCGAGCATACGTATCTGGTATGTGCGCAGCGGCAAATGTAGCTTGATAAACGCAAGCATGGCGCAAACGGGCGACCAGTGTTGGTAAATAAGCACATCTTGATTTCCCTTACCTTTGATATTTCGCATAACCGTTTTACTGCGCCACAAAAAGTCAGGGTCGGATTGATGGGTTTTAACATAATCGCTATCGACTTCAATCCACATGTTACGACCAAACTCAGCCTCGGATGCCCATTCCCAATCAGAGAAGTGGGTAAAGCGATATGATGGCAGCGACTCAATAGAGTGAATTTCGGCGTTTTTGAGCGTAACTGCATGCTCACTCTCAGCCACTTGCTTAGTGAGTTTACTCTTCAACTGGTTGGTGGTCGCACTTGCTAGTTTGGTTTGCAGCCTTTCATGCGTTTGCTGAAGTTTATTGAGTTGCTCTGTGGCTTTGTCGCTTGCGACTTTTTTACGCTGCGCTAATTCACCCTCATCAAGTTCTGGGCAAAGGATATTGCGCAAATCAAGCACGTATCGGTAAGGCAACGGAGTGCGTACGGTCTCTGGTTTGCCACCGGGAGATTTAACTTTCTCAAAAGGGTTCATAAACATCACTTTCGGTTGGCCGCTATCATGCTCAATGCTGAAGTGATGCTTAATCACCCAGTCAATAAAATCAACGATGCTGTTGTTGTACTTCTCTTTGGCTGCATTGACACCCTTGTCTACTATTACCTTTATGAACTCTTCAGAGGAGCAAATATGACCATTATTCCCACTGAAAAACAATGGCGGGTCTGCGGCATAGGGTACATGTGAGGTGAGATAGGTCTCAAAGAAATGCATAAGTGCACTTCTTTGGTACTGGTTTGATTCCAATGTAGAAAACCACCCCCTCGCAAAGTCTGCCCATTGCTGCCACTGTTTGCCGTGAGCATTTACAAGCCACATAAACGTATCATCAGTTGAGCGCCCGTCACGGGTTATTTTTTTTGCCATTTAGTTATCTCGCTTACGGCTGAGTTTGGGGTGCTTACCTGTAAATAACCCTTGCGGGTCAATGTCCTGAAACCCATATTCAGTGAGTGATTGCCAATTGGGTGTTTTGCTTGTTTTCTTGTCTTCGAGTAGGGCTTGCGATGCAGACTCAACGCACTTTTTGACGGCTAGTTCGTCAGGCTCGTGGCGTTGTTGCAACTGCTTTGAGGCGACATTCATTGCTTTGGTAACATCGACTGGCGAAGGCTCTGTGTACACCAATTGCGATTCGATATTGGCGTGGTGCAATGCTTTTCGGATAATAAAGGGGTCTAAGCGTGAGTCGGAAAGGTTGTAACCATAAGCGTGGCGGTGACCATGGGGGTCGAGTCCTTCATCTTTATTTGGCTCTAGCCCGATACGCCTTAAGCCTTTTTCATAGGCGCTTTCAAACGCCTTGATTCGCATTGGCGAGCCGTAATACCTCTTATCTTTGCCAAATGAAACAAAGGCATAGGGGTGGCGCTTATTGTCGGATACCATGTCGGCGCGGTAAGGGATGTATTGCTGCCAGAGTTTTTTGAACACTCTGCCAGCCTCAGCAGGGAACCAGTAAACCTGTATAAAATTGTCTGTGCCGTTACATGGTTTTGTCCATTTTTGCCCAACGTGCTCATTGCCGATCATATTCTTACGCGGTATACGGCCATATTTTTCTTTCAGGTAGCTTGCCCTGTTCGTTTGCCCCCCTTTAGATTTGAAGCTGTGGGGGGCTTTACCATCCTGCTCATCATAAATTCGAACAATGCAGTTTTCAGGGTCGTCGGGGTCGTCTAACACATCCGTTACCCAAAGGTTAATCGCTTCACTATGCCGAAGCCCGCCCCCTTCCATAAGGGTTATTATCATCTCATTCCTCAGTGAGACCCTTACATCTTTCGACTCACCGATGGCAAAGAAGAAATCATCAAAATGCTGTCTAGGGAAGCGTTTGGCAGCGTTATCCGACGGTTTCAGTCGAGCGCGGCCTTTGACGGTGCGAACTTTCTTCGTTGTTTCATTCAGGCTTTTATCTTCAATGTGCCCGAGAAAGTCATATTGTGTTTTTCTGTACCAAGCCGCGTAGTTCAGGCGTTCTTCATGAGGAGTCGCGTCCTGCAGGGGATTCATGCACTTAGCGCCATGTTTCTTCGCTAGGTAGTCCGTCAACTTCGTTAGGGAAGAGACCAACAGGTTCACCTGATGCGTTGACGCTGGCATCCAATATAAACCTGACGGGTCAAGCCCATCCTCACCAATGGTGCCTGTGTATAATCGAGAGGCAAAAGTCTGAAATAGTAACTCTGGATCGTTAAACACATCCTTGTTCACATCCATGTAAGCCATGAGTTTTGATGTAGCTTGCAACAACCTAGCAAGCGTGGATTTGCTCGCGCCTTCTCCTTGCAGCTTAAGAATGTAATCAGTCAACATAGGTATCTCACCTTGCTCGGTGAGCAAAATGTATGTTTCGGTTTTAACCCCAGTGTTGTCCTCTTGCACCTTAGCTCTAGCTCGAACTGTTACCATCTCCACCTTCTAGTAATACATATAGTTCATACAATATATGTATAGTCCAGCGTGGAAAATAAACAAATAAAAACCCCAGTTAAGGGGTTTTATATCAAAGTACACACTTTTTTCCGGGGGGGATAACGAGAGGTAAGCCTGTTTTTTATGTCTATGCACCTGCACATCTGTAAGTATTGGCCCCCGACCAAACACCAAACATTTAGCTTTGTAGCATCAGCTGAATATCTGGCGCTTTGTTCAAGCACGCTCTCACCAGCTCCGACAGTTGAGGCGCTCCCCCCTGCCGCTTGTAATACATATACAGAGGCAACACCAGGTTCACTTCTGTAATAGGGATACAGACACAGTTATCCTGAGCAATAAATTTAATACACTTCGGTGCGATAGAAATCCCCAGCCCTGAAGATACCGATGTCACCAAATGGCGCATATTCTCTGGATGGCAGGTAACATTGGGTGAAAAGCCATTCTCCTGACAAAGTAGCAGAATATGCTCGTACATCTCGGTCCACTCATGGGGCTGAAACAAGATAAAGCGCTCATTGCGCAGCTCGCTCAAAGACAGCTCTTTACGCTCTGCCAGTGGGTGGTTCAACGGCAGAATAGCCATCAATCTGTCTGAGTATATCTTTTCCACCATAAACTGCTTACCGTCCAATTTAGGCTGTCGACGGGAAAAGGCGATATCAATCTTATTCTCGATTAACGCCTGATACTGCTCATCGGCGGCCATTTCATAGAGGTTGGTATGGGTATTAGGGTTCGACGCCGTAAACCGGCTCAATAACGTCGGTAAAAAGAATGAACAAGCAGTCGCCAGATAGCCGATATTGATCTGGCATTCCCCTTGCTCTGTCGTTTGCCCCACCAGCGATTTTACCCGCTGATCATTGGCAATAATATTCAGCGCCTCAGGCAATAACAATTCGCCAGCGTGAGTAAGATCGACCTGGTGAGTTGTCCGTTGGAACAGCTTTACACCCAGTTCATTCTCCAATTCAGAAACATGGCGCGAGACCGTCGGCTGCACCGTATGCAGCTCCCTCGCGGCAGCTGAAAAGTTCTTTAACTTTGCCACGGTTATGAAAGTTCTGAGTGTTTTTATATCCATCCAACTGTCCATTCGTCATTTGTATTATTGTTATACATTAATATCATTTCCACCGATTGGTAAGGATCTCTATAGTGAAACGTGTATCAAGTCCCATGCTTTTTCACGCATGGTTACTTAAACCAAAACAACAAAAGGGATGAGACATCTCAATTTTGTCTTATAACACCTTCGCCCTATCACAATAGGAACCTACAGATATGGATATAGATATTCTTGTCGTTCTCGTGTACTTCATCTTTCTTATGAGCCTTGGCTGGGTATTTCGCTCGGCGGCCTCTAACACCAGCGAATACTTCCGTGGGGGAGGCCGCATGCTATGGTGGATGGTTGGCTCCAGTGCGTTCATGATGGCACTTAGCGCCATGACCTTTACCGGCCTGATGGGTAAAGCGCTAACAAGCGGCATGTCAGTGGGTGTGGTGTTTATTGCCAATGCCCTCGGCTACTTCTGTAACTACCTTTTCTTTGCTGCTAAAGCGCGTCAAATGCGTGTGATCAGCCCACTTCAGGGCGTAAGGCTACGTTTGGGTAAAGTGAACGAGCAGGTCTTCACTTGGGCTAACGTACCACTCAGCGTACTTCAAGCTGCTATCTGGCTAAACGGTTTAGCGGTATTTACCAGTGCGGTCGTCGGTGTTCCTCTAGAACAAACCATTATCGGTGCCGGTCTGGTCGTACTGTTCATGTCATTGGTTGGCGGTAGTTGGGCGGTTATCGCCTCAGATTTCATGCAGATGATCATTATCACTGTAATGACATTCGTCGCAGCCATGGTGGCGATTTGGAAGTCTGGCGGTGTGGGTAACCTAATGGAAGTGGGTCTGCCTACCCAGCAACTAATTGGTGACGGCTACAGCTACACCCACCTGTTTGTCGGCTGGTTTATCTGTATCTTTATCAAGCAGTTCTTTAGCACCAACAACATGGTCGACTCTTACCGCTTTATCGCCTCAAAAGATACTAAAAACGCCCGTAAGGCAGCTCTGTTAGCTTGTTTCCTAATGATCCTGGGCCCAATGATTTGGTTCCTGCCGGCATGGTTTGTCGCGGGTAACTACCCAGATGTGACAACTTGGGGCTTGGACGGTCTAGGCGACAAGGTTGCCGATGCAACCTACTACATCTTCGTAAGCCGTGAAATGCCTGTTGGTATGGTTGGCTTAATGTTAGCGGCAATGTTTGCTGCAACCATGTCATCAATGGATTCAGCACTGAACCGTAACGCCGGTATTATCCTGAAAAGTGTGTACGAACCATACTTCTGTAAAGATTTCTCTGAAAAACACCTGATGCTTGCCAGTAAGATCCTAACTGCGGTATTCGGTGTGGTGATCATCATCACAGGCCTGTTCCTGACATCTCTAAAAGAGTTCGGCCTGTTTGACCTGATGATGTTGGTCGGTACGCTAGTTGGCTTCCCGGTGCTTATTCCTTCCATCATGTGTTTCTTCATCCGCAAAACGCCTGACTGGGCTGGCTGGGGCACAATTTTGGTCGGTATGTGTGTTTCTGCCATCATTGCCTTCGTTATCACGCCACAGACTATCGAAGCTGTACTGGGCCTAGATGCACCAATCAGTGCTCGTGAATTTGCTGAAATGAAGTCAGTTACTCTGGGTGTTATCGGTCACATGTCGATTACGTTGCCATTCTTCGTACTGTCTCGCTTCTTCTACAAAGAGCCATCACCTGAACGTGCAGCTGAAATCAACAAGTTCTTCAACAATGTCGATACTGAAGTCGTGGTTGAAGACACCGAAGCTAGCATTGTAATGGATAACAAACAGCACGACATGCTAGGCAAGATGCTACTGACTGCATCGCTATTCTTGGCCTCATTGGCCCTAGTTCCTAACCCACTGTGGGGCCGTGCGTTGTTCATTGTTGTCGCGTCAATTGTTGGCTTTATCGGTTTCTTACTGCTTCGCTCCAAACGCAAGTTGAATGAAGCCATCGATGCCGAGCTGGCAACGAACTAAGTAATATTAATTTTTATTTTGAGTGACTTGGGATAGGAGCAGCCTTGCTCCTATCTCTTTTGGGGAGACAAACATGTCAGTACAACAAAGATTCGGTGGCGAGTTGAGCGAAGAGGAATTCAAAAAATTCACGCTCTATACCACCCAAAGCAATAATTTCGAGGATGACAATACCCGAGCCCAAATCCTCGGGTTCCACAACGAAGGGGTACGTATTGCTCCGGGAGCCATTGTCCGTATTGGCGACAACCAACCTGCCAAAAACGCTTATGTCGGTCTTTACAGTTACATCAACGGCGATGTCACGATTGGTGAGAATGTATTGATTGGGCCGCATGTTTCGATCGTAGCCTCCAACCACCTATTCGATCCGGCAACAGACCATTTCAGTGCCCGGACCTGTCTGGAAAAAGGCAAAGTGGTGATCGAAGATGGTGTTTGGTTGACTTCTGGTGTCGTCATTACCCCCGGAGTCAACGTTGGCAAAGCCGCCTTGGTATGTGCCAATGCCGTCGTGACCCGCAACGTCGTACCTTACGCCATCGTCGCGGGATCTCCGGCCGAGCAAATAGGGGAAATCAACCCCAAAAGTGGCGAATACATTTGGTATAACAAGGAGGTGTAATATGCTGTCTCTACGCCGAACTCATGATTTTCAAAAGTTTGTCACTCCTGAGCAAAACAAACCAGCACAGGTCAACCCGCCAAGCTTTAACTGGCCACAGCTTGACTATACCGCCGTGTACAGTATCGAGCTTGAACATGTTGAAAAACAGCTACAATGGCGCTGGGAAAACGTCAGTTCACCATTTCGCCTGCCTTTCATGCTTTCTTCTGGTCAATATCGCTGGCGAGTACAGGACATCAACAATGAAACATCGCAGTGGATGACATTTGCCATCGACGGCCAAACAGAAAAATACTTACCTCCTAGTGCCAAGGAATTGTTTGAACAATGCGCCCGACATGATCAATTCCTAATGTATTTTGACCATGATCTTGCTGCAGTGCGCGATGCGTCTACACAAGCTTATGAAACGTTTAAGAGTACGGCAACACTGGTCGAACTCGATACGATTTCTTACCCGACACATTACCGTCGAGGCCAAGAAGAAGGTAAACGTACCGCCATTGCCAATGTTCGAAACTGGATTGATCGCGACTTGATGGCGCTTACCCTGCTCTACAAAATCTGGGGCGAGGAAGAAAGTGGTGAGTTAGCCGTGCAACTCCTGCTGCGATTAGCAGAGTGGAGTCCTGAAGGCCCGGCCTCACTGCTGCGTCCGTGCACTTGGGGCGACGAAGTTGGCTTGTCTCTGGCTCGTAACCTGTTTCTTGCCTACCACTGGCTGGCACCACTGCTGACTGAAAGTGAAAAAGACTTCATCAGACCGATGCTGGTGCGCATTGCCTACCAAATGGAAGAACGTTTGGAGCAAGATCAATTCAAGCAGTTCCCTGGCCACTCACACACTTCTCGTCTACCCGCATACCTTGGCGTAGCCGCCTTGGCACTGCACAAAGAATATGATGAGCAAGTATGTGAGCGGTGGCTGAACTACGCTTTGATGATTTACCAAAGTGTACTGCCTTTTTACGGTGGCGAAGATGGCAGCTGGGCTGAAGGTCCTTTCTATTCATCGTCGTATAGCAAGTGGCATCACCCCTTCTTCCTGTCAGTAGAGCGGATCAGCGGATTCTCTTTCTATGAGCACCCGTTTTACAAAAACTACTGCCAATTTGCGATGGACTTTGTCGCACCCGAGCAAGAGATCCACCCGTTCGGTGATGGTTTCTGGTGCAAACGTGATGGCAAGGAATGGCCGGGCTTTTTTGCCCAGAACCCTTTACGGATCTACGCTCAGCGTTTCGGTGACGAGTACGCCCGTAAAGCCAGCCAACAGCTGGAGTCGAAGATCGACGTGTTCCACCTGCATTTACTTGATGTCGTCCCAACCGTTAAACAGCTGGTATTCGCTAAAGACGCCGCGGTGTCTGAAAAGACGACTTGCGCCAAAACAGAATGCCAAGAAGAAACCGTTTACAACCAATATTACCCCTTTGCCGGCCTAGGCAAAGCCCAAACCGAAGGGCTAGCGCTGTACTACCGAGCAAGCCAATTCGGTAACAGCTCACACCGCCATGCCGATCAGGGTAACATCGCTTTGTTTGATAAAGGTGAGAGCATCCTCACCCCAAGTGGCAGCTACGGCTACCGGTTTGGCAGTGGTCACCACAGCCAATGGACCCGCACGACCCAAGCCCATAATTTACCGCTCTTTGTTGATAACAAAGAGAGCGGCACAGAAGTGGGAGGCAAAGGCCAAATCTTGGATAACGAAGCGGCGACAGCCAAGGTACTGCGGCAAGAACAAGGAGCTGATTGGTCACTGGTTCAACTCGAACTGAGCCATGCTTATGAAGAGACCGATCACTTCACCCGTACTGTTGTCATGCAAACTGGTAAAGGGCTGTTGATTTGTGATCAAATCTCGCTGGGCAAGCCCCAAGCAGTGCAGTGGCGATTGCACTCCCCACTTGATGCGCTCGTTGAAGGTAACCACATTAACCTTGCAGGACAAGGTACCGACTACCACGTTGGTTTACCAAGCCATGATCGCATCAGCCCTGAATTGTCATATGGCTACGACGATGATAAATCACATGATGAGCAAGTGGTATCGGATGCCAACGAGCACATGTACCACCTTGAATGGTCGCTGCCTGAACAAAAAGAACACCTGATAGTGTCGTGCTGTGAGAAACAGCCAATCGCCTATCAGCTTGGAACAGATCAGACCCTCACGATTTTTGCCAACCAAGAAACAATCGTGATTGACCTTAACAATGACAGTGTTGATATTCAGCAGACAGCTGAAAAAGTCGCTGTCGGGTGAGATGTGAGCCGTAATAGTTAATAGTTAATAGTTAATAGTTAATAGTTAATAGTTAGATTGCGATAAAGCAAACCCCACCGGATTTTCATCCGGTGGGGTTTTAGCATTGATACCTGTTCAGAATCTATTTTAGCTATATTTTAGCTCTAAGTTATTTTGAATACGATCCAGTTCATCGTCGTTCAACAAGTACATTTTGTTATAGATATAGTAAGAGGCGATGCATAACAAAGCAGGGGCTAAATATATAATTTGTAAGCCCATTGTTGTCGCTTCCGTTTGCATTTGATTCGGTACATACCCGATTAAGGTTAATGATACCCCCACAAGGAAGCCTGTCAGCGCACCCGAACATTTGCTAACAAGGGTATTCACCGAATACAACACACTTTCAGAACGAACATTATGTTTATCGTCACCATAGTCAACCGTATCAGCCACCATGACGAGTACTATCAACCAATATAATGCAGACGATAAACCATTAAATACACCAGCCAAACCGACCAACACAGTGGATGTCGGGGCGAAATTAGCCGTAATATACAAAGTGACTGCCGCCATTAACGGCATAAGCAGTGAGCAATTAAATAAACGTTTACGACCGAATTTTCTTACGAGAGGCTTAAATACAACGAGTGAGGCCACACCAAAGATCCCGGCCCACAACATTGAAATAGAAAACAGCTTCGAGTCACCAAGTACATACTGGAAAAAATAGAGGTTAAGGCCATTCATTAAATTCACGGCCACATTATAAAACAGTGCCATGACTATCAGTGCGAGAAACTGGTCATTTTTAAATATAGCGGTGCGAGCACTTTTCAAATCAAACTTGCTAGCAGCTTCCGGATCTTCTTCAAAATTCTGTTTAGTCCAGACACAAGTGATCACTGCGCTGACAATAGCCAAGACAGCGGCGATAACGCCAAATAACATATACCCCTGGCCTTGGTCTCCATTGCCTAAGTAATTGACCGCATACACACCGGCACCACCCGCTAAGTAACTCGCCCCTGTTGCAAAAAGTCGAGGGTAAGGCATTAAGCCTTCTCGCTCTGACTTATTAAGGGTGATAGTGGGTACTAACGACCAGAACGGTGCATCCAACATTGTGTAGGTCATGCCCCATGCAATATAGGTAACGGCAATGAAGATCAGTTGGGTCATACCTTCCAACTGATGTGCTGAGAACAAAGCGATTATACACACGGCATTTAAGATGTTACCGATCAGAATCCAGGGCTTATAGCGTCCCCATCGTGTTTTTGTTTTGGCAACAATATATCCCATCATAGGGTCATTGACGGTATCCCATACTCGGGCAATCAAAAACACGGTTCCGATAAAGGCTGCGGAAACACCGACGACATCGGTATAATAGAAAAACAGAAAGACATTAATCACGTTTAGCCCGAAGTCTTTACCAAAACCACCCAGACCAAAACTTATCTTTGTACCTAAGTTTACTTTATTACTCATAGCATTAATCATAGCGTTACCTATTATTGTTGGATACTAGAGGTTGCTGTAGTTAGATGTTTATTTTTTAATTTTTATATACCCTGATTGAGGGACTGGAATTTCACTGACTCCAATCAAATCTTGTTGCGGAATTTCGTTAATTTTTTGTCCGATACAGTTGAACACAGTAATATTGGCAATAATATTCTCATCAGATTTAATAAATACTGAATGGTTCATTGTGCCATTCACCACTGTTATATTTTCTTCTTGGTGATTAAATACATCACACACCATCGCAGCATGAACCGTGATAAGCTTTTCTTTACCGAGTCGTGAGTCAATAATGGGATAGTGCATTTCCGGGTAACAGGAGTTAAGTTCACCATTCAATAAAATATCTTTATGTTCATTCCAAAACGAAAGCCAATGCCTGCTCATTGTTAAGTGCTTATCCGGCAGGGTGAGTAAGTTAGGTGATATTTGAGGTACTGAAAATAGCGTATTAATAAATTGCAAACTGGCACTTTCAACGGTATCCGTCTCTGACCAAATAAACATATCGGAATGAACCGCGGTACTACCAGAGAACAGCCTTAAATCCATGATCCCCGCTCTGTTGGTAATGGAGTCATGAGGGCAATCGTGTACACGGAAAATATTGCCATACTTGCGGATCATCGAACCAATATAACGCTGGCGAAATTCAATTAAAATATCCGGCTTGATTGCCAACAACGCCTCTCGGACAGCCATCATCAACTGGTCTACCGCTTCGGGCAATGATTCGGTATCCCGTAATGGATCAGGCTCTAGCGCTTTCCCTGTGGCAAGACTCATGTCGAACTCATCAATAAAGTCCAATTTCAGCCCATCAAGGTTATATTTCCGCACCAAGCGTGTATAAGTCCCGACCAAAAATTCACGGACTTTCGGGTACCTTGGATCCAATGTGCCAGTTTGGTTCTGCTCGCTATAAAAATGTATGGTCCGCCTCGTTATTGCAAGGGTAAAAATTGCGATAACGGGGTTGGTTTGCGCTAATGTATTC
>NZ_JBNNXU010000031.1:0-50926 GCF_052873915.1 Photobacterium sp. DNB22_13_2 | reverse complement strand
AATTGGTAGACGCACCAGATTTAGGTTCTGGCGCCGCAAGGTGTGAGAGTTCAAGTCTCTCCTTCCGCACCATCTTTAGAAACCCACCTTTTGGTGGGTTTTCTTATGTCTGGCATATGGTTATGTGAATACATGGCTATCTAGAAATGCTGACAGTAGATTTTACAACCAACTCAATGATCGTATCTCTCTGGTTGTTAAGCCGAATGTTTTTCAATAAACATTCGGCTTTTTTCTTTATGCCACCTTTTGATCTACGAAGAAAGCCGGCTACATCCCCATCGCATATTTCAGAACTTTCTGCTTAATCGGCCCGGCTTGCTCGGCCAGCTTCAAACCCGCATTGCGTAACAACTTCACCGGCAGTAAGTTGTTACTGAAGGTGGTATAGAAAAAGTCCATGCCACTCTGCATCAACAGGTTATCCGGACGCCGGCGGCGCTCATAAGCTTTGAGCACCCGTTCGTTCGACCAATCTTGGCCAGCTTTCTCGATTTCATGCAGCAAGACATCAACATCCTTGAAGCCAAGATTGACCCCCTGCCCCGCCAAAGGATTAATAGTATGAGCAGCATCGCCTAACAACACCACGCCAGACTTGTAGTATCGCTGAGCATGGCGACGGGTTAGCGGGAATCGGCCATGGTTGAGCACCTTGATTTCACCCAGCTCTGGCGGGAAATGGGTAATGACCTGTGCTTCCAGCTGAGCTGGAGTCATCGCCGATAGTTGCTGGATCTTCGCTGGGCTGTCGTACCATACCAATGAGCCCTGATGGCCCGGCAACGGCAGAAATGAACGCGGACCGTGAGGGGTAAACATCTGCCAAGTAATATCCTGCTGTGGCAAGATCGTTTCGACATTGATCAGCATACAGTGCTGGCGGTAGTCCCATGCAGTGATCCCGATCCCCGCCTGTTGGCGAACACGAGACTGAGCACCGTCGGCTCCGACCAGCAAAGTAGCATGTAATGGGTTACCATCCTCGAGTGCAATCTCATAACCATTTTCGGTTTCGACTGCTGAGACCATACGGGCCGGACACTTCACCGTCAGGTTAGGGTAGAGTTCGAATTGCTGCCACAGTGCCAACTGGATCACCCGGTTTTCGACAATATAACCAAGGCGGTCAAGGTGCATGTGATCAGCATTAAAACGGGTACGGCACTCTGGGTGCTCCCAGGTTTCCAATCGCTTATACGGGCAAAGACGCATCGCCGTCACCGCCTCCCACGCCCCCAACCGTTCCAGTAATGACACAGAGTGTGGGGAAATGGCCGACACTCGCAGATCCATTGGCTGCGATGACTCGAACGGAGCTGGGGTGATCCCTTCCAACACTGCAACAGATAGCCCCTGCTGGGCCAAACCTATTGCTGTTGCCGCTCCGACCATACCGCCGCCAGCCACAACCACATCAAACTGTTCCATATCGGTTCCCATTTGTTATGCTCAAGAAAAGAGTACTGCGCCCACAGGCGCGTTGCTGCCATTATTCTACCAAAATTCACAAGTACATCAGTGATTAATATATGGCCACACAAGGATGAGGGGTATGACTGGATTTATCAAACGCTGGCTAATCAAGCTGCTATTGCTTGCCCTTGCGCTACCGATCTTGTTGGTATTGGCCGGGAAATTTATCAATCCACCGAGTTGGGGCTGGCAACTTCACCGTGAATGGTTTCCTCCGCAAGGCTATCCGCCACGATCAGCGCATTTATGGGTGCCAATGGAGGCGATATCGGCCAATGCCCAACTCGCGGTGATTGCATCTGAAGATCAAAATTTCCCAGATCATAACGGTATTGATATCAATGCCATCCTGGCGATCCTCAAACAAACCGGTGGTGATGGTCCCAGCCGTGGAGGCAGTACCATCACCCAGCAGACCGCCAAAAACCTATTTCTGTTTCCGTCCCGTACCTTCCTGCGAAAAGGGGTTGAGCTCTACTTTGCCCTGTGGATGGAGTTACTCTGGGATAAATCACGGATCTTGGAGGTCTACCTTAACATCGTTGAGTTCGGCCCCGGCCTGTTCGGTGTGGAAGCGGCTAGTCAGACCTTTTTCGGTACTCCCGCCAGCCGACTCAGCGCCCAACAAGCCGCGCAACTGGCCGCAGTACTGCCCAACCCTTACCGGATGCAGCCAGCCCCCATGACCCCCTATATTCAGCAGCGTAGCCAATGGATCCGTCAACAAATGCGCCAATTGGGTCCTCAAACCCTCAATAAACTCAAACCGGTAGTGACAGAATGAAAAACCACAAAATATTCGGGGTGGTGATGATCTAGTCAGGCACGCTTTAAAGCAGTACAATACGCGGCTTGCTACCGCAGGCGGCCTTGTTTTTGAGCGCCAAAGCGGAATGATGCAATGTGAAACGCAATGAATAAACACTACGAGTGAAGAGTTAGACATGGCTAAGAAACTGCTTATCAAAACCTGGGGTTGCCAGATGAACGAATACGATTCATCAAAAATGGCCGATCTTCTTAATGCAGCCAATGGCTTCGAAATAACGGAAGAACCAGAAGAAGCAGACGTTCTGCTGCTTAACACCTGCTCCATCCGTGAAAAAGCCCAGGAAAAAGTGTTCCACCAGCTTGGTCGCTGGAAAACCCTAAAAGACAAAAAACCTGAGCTAGTGATCGGCGTGGGTGGTTGTGTAGCAACCCAGGAAGGCGATTCTATCCGCAAGCGTGCACCGTATGTCGATGTTATTTTCGGCCCACAGACCTTGCACCGCCTGCCTGAGATGATCAAGCAATCGCAGAGCGACCATGCGCCAGTCATGGATATTTCCTTCCCGGAAATCGAGAAATTCGACCGCCTACCTGAGCCTCGTGCTGAAGGCCCGACGGCATTCGTTTCGATTATGGAAGGCTGCTCGAAGTACTGCACCTACTGTGTGGTTCCTTACACCCGTGGTGAAGAAGTGAGCCGTCCGCTGGATGACGTACTATTCGAAATCGCCCAACTGGCAGAGCAAGGTGTCCGTGAGGTCAACCTACTTGGCCAGAACGTCAATGCTTTCCGTGGTGCGACCCACGACGGTGACGTTGCGACTTTCGCAGAATTGTTGCGTCTGGTGGCAGCTATCGACGGTATCGACCGTATCCGTTACACCACCAGCCACCCGATCGAGTTCACCGATGACATTGTCGATGTGTACCTAGATACCCCTGAAGTGGTGAGCTTCCTGCACCTACCGGTACAAAGTGGTTCAGACCGTATTTTGACGAACATGAAGCGTCCACATACGGCGATCGAGTACAAGTCGAAGATCCGCAAGCTGCGTAAAGCACGTCCGGATATCACGATCAGCTCTGACTTCATCGTTGGCTTCCCGGGCGAGTCTGACCAAGACTTCCAGGATACGATGAAACTGATCCGTGATGTGGACTTCGATATCAGCTTCAGCTTTATCTTTTCTGCCCGTCCGGGTACGCCAGCAGCCGATTACCCATGTGATCTGCCTGAAAAAGTGAAGAAAGAACGCTTGTATGAACTGCAGCAACAGATCAATACTCAGGCTATGCGCTATTCTCGCCAGATGCTAGGTACCGAGCAGCGTATCTTGATTGAAGGCCCATCGAAGAAGAACGTGATGGAATTGCGTGGCCGTACCGAGAACAACCGCGTGGTGAACTTTGAAGGTTCGCCAGAGCTGATCGGCCAGTTCGTTGACGTGAAAATCACTGACGTCTTCACCAACTCACTACGTGGTGAGCTAGTTCGCACCGAAGCGGAAATGGACCTACGTGTAGCCATGTCTCCAGCCGAAGTGATGGAAAAAACACGCAAAGAAGATGAATTGGGTGTTGGCGTATATACTCCATAGTAAGACGCCCGTCTGAACACAAGTAGGACGCGCCCTGAACCCTAGGCCACCCACATGGGTGGCCCTATTGAGAGGCAAATCTTGAGCAAAGTTATTACTATTGAATTCAATCTGGAACCCGCCAATAACCAGCGCCTTTCCAGCCTTTGTGGCCCTTTCGACGATAACATCAAACAACTTGAACGCCGTTTGGGTGTAGAAATAAACCACCGCAGCAGCAGTTTCAGCGTGGTCGGCCAACCCCACACAGCCGAAGCCGCCGCCGATATCATCAAAACCCTGTATGTCGATACCGCCCCGGTACGCAACACCATTCCTGACATCGAACCTGATCAGGTTCACTTGGCTATCAAAGAATCCGGTGTCCTAGAGCAGTCGACCGAATCAAGCATTCCTTATGGCAAGGAAGTGGTGATCAAAACCAAGAAAGGGGTGATCAAACCACGCACGCCTAACCAGGCCCAGTACATTGCCAACATGGTTCGCCATGACATTACCTTCGGTATTGGCCCAGCAGGTACCGGTAAGACATACCTCGCTGTTGCTGCTGCAGTAGATGCGCTGGAACGTCAGGAAATCCGTCGTATTCTACTGACCCGCCCGGCGGTTGAAGCCGGTGAGAAACTGGGTTTCCTACCGGGTGATTTGAGCCAGAAAGTCGACCCGTATCTACGTCCGCTTTACGATGCCCTGTTTGAAATGCTGGGTTTCGAGCGTGTTGAAAAGTTGATTGAACGTAACGTGATTGAAGTTGCTCCGCTCGCCTATATGCGTGGCCGTACCCTCAATGACGCCTTCATCATTCTTGATGAAAGCCAGAACACCACCGTCGAGCAGATGAAGATGTTCCTGACCCGTATCGGCTTCAACTCCCGTGCGGTGATCACCGGTGACGTGACCCAGATCGACTTACCTCGCGGTGCCCGTTCAGGCCTGCGTCACGCGATTGAAGTACTGTCTGATGTCGATGAGATCAGCTTCAACTTCTTCCAGGCCGACGATGTCGTCCGCCACCCAGTAGTTGCACGAATTGTACAGGCCTACGAGGTATGGGAGAGCGCAGATCAGAAGCAACGTAAACTTGCAGAACAACGCCGACGTGAAGAGCAAGCCGTCATGCAAGCTGCAGCCGCAGCATCGGTTGCCGCACCAGTAGAAACGGAAAAAACAAACTAATGGCGATTTATCTTGATCTCCAGGTAGCCACTGAAAACACAAACGGTATGCCTAGCGAAGCGCAATTCCAGCAATGGCTGGATGCCGCAGTTACTCCTTTCCAAGCCGATGCCGAAGTGACAATCCGCTTGGTGGACGAGGAAGAGAGCCATAGCCTTAACCATGACTATCGTGGCAAGGACAAATCAACCAATGTCCTCTCTTTCCCGTTCGAAGCACCACCGGGTGTGGAGCTGGAACTGCTAGGCGACCTGATCATTTGCCGACAGGTCGTCGAAAAAGAAGCCAAGCAGCAGGATAAACCTCTGAATGCCCACTGGGCACACATGGTTGTACACGGCAGTCTTCATCTGCTAGGTTATGACCATATAGAGGACGACGAAGCAGAAGAGATGGAAGGCTTGGAAACGGACATCATGCAGCAGATGGGCTATGCCGATCCGTATGCCGAAGAAAAGCAGTAAACTTTTCATGATATTGTTGTCAAACTAATACGGCACATTGAGGTGCCGTATATTCCCGTGGCACAGCCACTTAACTGAGAGAAGTAATTCTTACAAACAATGAACGAAGATAACTCACAAAATTCTGAAGGTCCGAGTAGAAAGTCCTTCTTTGAACGAATTGGCCAGCTGTTTCAAGGCGAGCCACAGAACCGCGAAGAGCTTGTAGAAGTTTTCCGTGATTCAGAAGAAAACGATTTGATCGACCACGACACCCGCGACATGCTCGAAGGGGTCATGGAAATTTCCGAGATGCGTGTCCGTGACATCATGATCCCGCGCTCTCAGATGGTCACAATCGAGCGTTCTCAGAAGGTAGAGGATCTAATTAATTTAATTGTTGATGCCCAGCACTCACGCTACCCGGTGATCAGTGACGACAAAGACCACGTAGAAGGGATCCTTCTGGCTAAAGATCTTTTGCGTTACCTACAACCAAGCAGCGAACCGTTCGACATGGAAAAAGTACTGCGACCAGCGGTCGTTGTGCCTGAAAGCAAGCGGGTTGACCGCCTGCTCAAGGAGTTCCGTGAAGAACGTTACCACATGGCTATTGTGGTTGATGAGTTTGGTGGGGTATCAGGTGTTATCACCATTGAAGATATCCTTGAACAAATCGTTGGCGAAATCGAGGACGAGTTCGACGACGAGGAAGAGCAGGATATTCGTCAGTTAAGCAAACACACATATGCGGTGAAAGCGCTGACAACCATTGAAGAGTTCAATGAAATGTTCCATACCCAATTCAGCGATGAAGAAGTCGATACCGTCGGCGGCTTGGTAATGACCAGCTTTGGTCACCTGCCTACCCGAGGGGAAATTGTTGAATTGGCGGGCTACTCATTCAAGGTAACGTCAGCCGACAACCGCCGGGTTATTCAGTTGCAAGTGACCGTGCCTCACGAAGCACCTCAACCGACGACAACATCATAACGAATGACGAAAAATACCCTTAAGAAGTTGGGACAGCCATTGCTGGCTGTCCCAGCAGGTGCCTTAGCCACCTTATCCTTTGCTCCCTACCATCACTGGTACCTTGCTCCACTTTCCCTCTTTATTTTCCTGTACCTGCTACAGAATCAATCCGTCAAGCGCTCCGCGTTGATTGGTTTGCTCTGGGGCTTAGGTCTGTTTGGTACTGGGATCAGCTGGGTACATGTCAGTATCGCCAATTTTGGCGGTATGCCATGGCTAGCCGGTTGGGCGTTAATGGCCTTGCTAATAGGCTACCTTGCCCTGTACCCCGCCGTCTTCGGCGCCCTATTCAACAAATTCAACCGTGGCCGTCCATTCCACCAGTTAATGCTGAGCGGCCCGGTGATCTGGCTGCTGCTCGACTGGATCCGCGGCTGGTTGATGACCGGCTTTCCATGGCTGTGGTTGGGCTACGGCCAAATTAACAGCCCGTATGCCGGCTTTGCCCCTATTTTGGGAGTCGAAGGGATCACCTTGGCACTGCTGCTTAGCTGCGGCGCCCTCGTGGCAGCCACTTACTACCGTAACTGGCGTCCATTGCTGGTACCGGTATTTATTTTGGCGATCGGCCTATTTACCGGGCAGAAACAATGGGTCAAGCCGGATATCGACAATGCCCTCGATGTCGCAATGATCCAGGGTAACGTACCGCAGGAAATCAAATGGCTGCCAAGCCAGCGTTGGCCGACCCTGATGAAGTTCACCGATCTGACTCGCGAGAACTGGGACGCAGATCTGATCATCTGGCCGGAAGCAGCGATCCCAGCTTTGGAGACCCAGGTCACCACCTTCTTGCAGAACCTCGATGCAGCGGCGCGCAATAACAACAGTACCGTGATCACCGGTGTACTGGATCAGAATGAACAAGGGGAGTTTTACAACAACATCCTGACCCTTGGCATCAATGCAGTCGGTCCGTATAAGTACGACCAAGCAGAGCGTTATACCAAGCACCATTTGCTACCATTTGGTGAGTTCGTGCCGTTCGGCGATATCCTGCGTCCAATTGCGCCGTTCTTCAACCTGCCGATGTCTTCGTTCAGCCGAGGGGATTACATCCAGCCAAACCTCGAGGCCAATGGCTACTCGTTGGCACCGGCATTGTGCTACGAAGTCGCGTTCAGCGAGCAGGTACGTCGTAACGTCAATATCGACACCGAATTCCTGCTGACCTTGTCCAATGATACCTGGTTCGGTAAATCCATCGGCCCGTTCCAGCATATGGAAATAGCCCAGATGCGCTCACTTGAACTCGGCAAGCCCCTGCTAAGGGCAACCAACAGTGGCCTGACCGGTATTGTCGATCATAAGGGGAAGATCATTGAGCAGATCCCGCAGTTCGAAACCGGCGTCCTCAGGGCTGAAGTGGTACCGACTATTGGCATGACACCGTACACCACGCTCGGTAGCTGGCCGCTGTACATCTACATTCTGTGGTCTGTCGCCCTGTCGTGGATCCTGATCCGCCGCCAAGCCGGCCGGTTCCGTGACGAACAGCCGCAAGTGAATTACCACGATTAACCAGCGAGCCAGCATAACGCTGAATCAATGCTGACAATCCCCCCAAAAGGCGAAGGTAACCCCTTCGCCTTTTCATTCACCTTGTTAATATGTTGGACAGATAACCAAGCGATGTGTATCGGAGTGTGCCACGGTGCTGTGTACCGACTGTACCTATCAAAAGCTTGGAATAACAACAGCACAATGTCTATTTGGGGAATGCCAATGAAATCGATCAACAAACTCTTTGCCATGCTATGCAGCGTCGCGATGCTCTGCGTGGCAACAGGCTCGGTAGCAAAAGAAAGTCTTGAAACCCAAGCGGCCCTCACCCAGTTCCAAGCCGCTTCGCAAACCCAACCCTTTTTCCACACCGCTTATGGCTATGCGGTTTTTCCTTCTGTCGGTAAAGGCGGATTCTGGGTCGGTGGCGCCTATGGTAGCGGCACCGTCTTCAAAAATGGCGACATCACCGGCAATGCCAAGTTATACCAAGTGTCTTTCGGTTTGCAGTTCGGTGGTCAGTCGTACAGCGAAATTATATTCTTCCAGGATAAACGTGCTTACGAGCGCTTCATGGACGGCAATTTCGAGCTTGATGCCTCAGCCTCTGCGGTGGCTTTGACCGAGGGCGCCCAAGCCAATGCCGGGACATCAGGCTTCCGTGCCAGCGCCGGTGATAAATTTGTCGACGCTGACTACACCAACGGCGTGGCAGTATTCACTGCCGCCAAAGGCGGGATGATGGTGGAAGCAGCGATTGCAGGCCAAAAATTCAGTGTCACGCCGCTCCAGAGTGCCTCTCAACCGTCGGCAGCCGTACCAACCCAACTCCCAGAACCAGCACCAACAACCGTTGTGGTTGAGACGATAGAGCCAATGGAGTAAGCCGCGTTATACCCCTCGTAAAAAAACGGGCCCTTTCGGCCCGTTTTTGTTTATCTCATGTGAGTCAATTGCAGCCTAGGGCGACAACGGCTTGCGGGTAAAGCGGTTATGGCCGCATTTGAGGCAAGGCGAGATCTCTTTGACATGGGTGATGACCTCGTCGTGGCCGCACTTTTCACACACCAGATGACCAAGACCTATGATCTCACCGGCTTCATAGACGCCTTGGTGCTTGAGATCATCCATCACCTCATGCCATTCAATCTGGGTTTTGTCCGTCGCTTCGGCAAGCCCCTCCCAAATAGTCTCTTTTACTACCCGGTAAAATGGGCTGTCGCTGAACGGTGCCGGGCTCTCGTCAGCATTTTGGCCAAACTCCTGCACATCCCGCTTGAGGTATGCTGAAATCAATGCCAATTCGTCTTTGCTCATGTCACTGGCCGCTTGACGGTACTTTTCCGTCACCTCTGCCCAGTGTTTTAGCTCATCAGGACTGTGTTTGAGGGTTTCCGTGACTTGCTCGAGTAGCGCCTCATAATCCGTCTTCTTTGTTGCCATAGGTCACCTCCTATTCGCTAATTCACCGGCATCCGCCAGCCTTCTGAGTAATTGGCACCATTATCGGCCAACAATTCGCCCCCTAAGTGGTTTCAGCTATTGTTGACACCTTTACCTTTAGTTATTCTATGTCGATTATATTGAATGTGTTTGTACTCAACTCACAAAATCCCGGATGTCATCGATGCAAGAACAATATCGTCCACAGGACATTGAACAGAAAGTTCAAGAACATTGGGACAACAAAAAGACCTTTGTTGTAAGTGAAGACCCTAATAAAGAAAAATTCTACTGTCTCTCCATGTTCCCGTACCCAAGTGGTCGACTGCACATGGGTCACGTGCGTAACTACACCATCGGTGATGTGATCTCTCGTTACCAGCGCCTACAAGGCAAGAACGTGATGCAACCAATCGGTTGGGATGCATTCGGTCTACCGGCTGAAAATGCTGCAGTTAAAAACAAAACTGCGCCAGCGCCTTGGACATACGAGAACATCGAATACATGAAGAACCAGCTAAAACTGCTGGGCTTCGGCTACGACTGGGACCGCGAATTCGCAACCTGTACACCAGAGTATTACCGCTGGGAACAAGAATTCTTCACTAAGCTTTACGAAAAAGGCTTGGTATACAAGAAGACCTCTTCAGTTAACTGGTGTCCGAATGACCAGACCGTACTGGCTAACGAGCAGGTTGAAGACGGTTGCTGCTGGCGTTGTGATACGCCGGTAGAGCAAAAGAAAATCCCTCAGTGGTTCATTAAGATCACTGAATACGCTCAAGAGCTGCTTGATGATCTAGACAACCTTGAAGGTTGGCCTGAAATGGTGAAAACCATGCAGCGTAACTGGATCGGCCGCTCTGAAGGTGTTGAGCTATCTTTCGCTGTTAACGGCGAAGAAGCACCTCTAGAAGTCTACACTACGCGTCCTGATACACTGATGGGTGTTTCTTACGTGGGTATTGCTGCAGGTCACCCTCTTGCAGAAAAAGCCGCTCAGAATAACCCTGAGCTAGCGGCTTTCGTTGAAGAGTGCCGTAACACCAAGGTTGCTGAAGCTGAACTGGCAACCATGGAAAAGAAAGGGATGGATACCGGCCTAACAGCTATCCACCCACTTAACGGCCGTGAAGTACCGGTATTCGTAGCTAACTTCGTACTGATGGATTACGGAACAGGTGCGGTAATGGCGGTTCCAGCTCACGATCAGCGTGACTATGAATTTGCCACTAAGTACAGCCTAGACATCATCCCAGTGATCAAGCCAGAAGACGGCAGCGAGCTAGACGTATCAGAAGCGGCATACACTGAAAAAGGTGTACTGTTTGATTCGGGTGAATTCGACGGCCTGGGCTTCCAAGCGGCATTCGATGCCATTGCAGCGAAACTTGAAGCTGAAGGTAAAGGCAAGAAGACAGTAAACTTCCGTCTACGTGACTGGGGTGTCTCTCGTCAGCGTTACTGGGGTGCACCAATCCCAATGGTTACCACCGAAGACGGTGAAGTTCACCCGGTTCCAGCCGATCAACTACCGGTAATCCTACCGGAAGACGTGGTAATGGACGGCGTAACCAGCCCAATCAAAGCGGATAAAGAGTGGGCAAAAACCACCTTTAACGGCGAGCCAGCACTACGTGAAACAGATACCTTCGATACTTTCATGGAATCGTCTTGGTACTACGCACGTTACTGCTCACCACAGGCTGACGACATTCTAGACCCAGAAAAAGCGAACTACTGGCTACCAGTCGATCAGTACATTGGTGGTATCGAGCACGCTTGTATGCACCTATTGTACTCGCGCTTCTTCCACAAATTGCTACGTGACGCAGGTTACGTAACCTCTGATGAGCCGTTCAAGCAACTGCTATGTCAAGGTATGGTACTGGCCGATGCTTTCTACCACACTAACGACAAAGGCACTAAAGAGTGGATCGCCCCAACTGACGTTGAAATCGAGCGTGACAACAAAGGCCGCATTGAAAAAGCGACCGATGACAAAGGCCGCGATGTGACTCACTCAGGCATGATCAAAATGTCTAAGTCGAAAAACAACGGTATCGACCCACAAGAGATGGTAGACAAATACGGTGCAGATACCGTCCGTCTATTCATGATGTTTGCATCACCTGCAGACATGACACTTGAGTGGCAAGAGTCTGGTGTTGAAGGTGCCAACCGCTTCCTGAAACGTGTTTGGAAACTGGTTAACGAACATGCAAGCAATGGTGCAGCGGACGCTGTCGATGTAGCTGCATTGTCTTCCGATCAGAAAGCTCTGCGTCGTGATGTGCACAAAACAATCGCTAAAGTGGGTGACGATATTGGCCGCCGCCAAACATTCAACACCGCGATTGCCGCTATCATGGAGTTGATGAACAAGCTGGCTAAAGCCTCTCAAGAATCAGCACAAGACCGTGCTCTACTTGACGAAGCCCTAAAAGCTATCGTTCGTATGCTATACCCAATGACACCGCATATCTGTTTCGAAATGTGGGAAACGCTGGGCGAAAGCAACATCGATGACGCACAGTGGCCAGTTGCCGACGATAAAGCCATGGTTGAAGACGAAAAACTGATCATCGTACAGGTGAACGGTAAACTTCGCGCTAAACTAACGGTTGCGGCAGACTCAACCAAAGAGCAAGTCGAAGCCTTGGCAATGGCCGATGAAGGCGTAACTAAATTCACAAACGAAAAAACCATTCGTAAAGTGATTTATGTACCAGGAAAACTGCTGAACATCGTTGCGAACTAATTTCGCATCGAACTAAAGCTACTTCCTAGTGCCTAACCTGTGGCTCCAGTTTGGAGCCACAGTTTAATCCGGCTCACACACCCTAACTAGAACCATCCGCGTCAGCCGATCAGTTTTCACTTTTTTTCATGGAGCAGACTCGGTGAGAGCTTTCATTTCTCCAAAAAGCATTATCCGAACCTTCTTTGTTGTCCTTATGGCGTTGGCGACTGCATCTTGCGGTTTTCACCTCCGTGGTAACTATATGTTGCCCGACGACATTGCCAAGCTTTCCCTGACCAGTTTTGACCAATACGGCCAACTACATCGTCAGGTAAAGTCACAATTCCAACTACACGGTATCGAGCCTGTGGCACCGTCAAGCAAAGTACCGAACCTGCATTTGATCAGCGAATCGACCGGTGAACGCACCCTGTCGCTGTACCAAAATGCCCGTGCTGCCGAATACGAGCTGACCTATACCGTAAGCTACCGTATTGTGGTACCAGAAAAAGGTAGTCAGACGTTTACCACCCGCGTCAACCGTACGTTCCTTGATAACCCACTAACAGCACTGGCAAAATCTGTCGAGCGCGACATAATCGAGCAAGAGATGCGCGAACAGGCCGCTAAACAGATCATGCGCCAGCTAGCCCGCCTGACAGCTGTCTTCAACCAAATGGAAGAAGAAGAGCTGCAAGCCCTGCTGGAGCAAAGTGCGAATGCAGACAGCAATGATGATGAACGAGTAACTACAGAGCTCGGCTTAGACGTAAAGGCCGAGAGCGATCCTGCGAGCGACAATGCCAACCAGGCGATATTGCAAGGTGTGCAGATTGAGCAGGTTGAAACGGCGCAATGAGGATTTTCCCGGAACAACTGGCGCAGCAGCTAAGTAAAGGGCTGCGCCAAGCCTACCTGCTATGCGGTAATGAACCGCTGCTCAAGCTCGAATCAAGCAATCACATCAAGCAAGCAGCCCAGCAGGCTGGTTTTGATGAACGTCACAGCTTTACGGTCGACGCCCAACTGGATTGGAACGCGGTACTTGATTGTTGCCAGGCCATGAGCCTGTTTTCTGCCCGCCAGATTATTGAGCTGGAGCTGCCAGAAAATGGCCTAAATGCCCAGCAGGTCAAGTCATTCCAGGAAGTCATCGACGTTCTGCACGAGGACATCCTGCTGCTGATCCAGGGGCCCCGCCTCAACAAAAAACAGGAAAGCACCAAGTGGTTCAAGGCACTTGACGCACAAGGACTATATATTCCCTGCAATACCCCCGATGCCCGCCATCTACCGCGGTTTATTCAGGGGCGCTGCCAGCAGCTCGGGCTGAAACCGGATCATGAGTCGGTTCAGCTACTGGCCCAATGGCATGAGGGCAATCTGCTCGCCTTGGCCCAGAGCCTACAAAAGCTGGTGTTGCTCTATCCTGATGGCGACCTAACTATCGTCCGTCTTGAAGAGGCATTGAGCCGCCATAACCACTACACCCCATTCCAACTGCTTGACGCCGTATTGGCAGGCCAAGCCAAACGCAGCCAGCGGGTATTACGTCAATTACAGGGCGAAGGCATCGAAGCGGTGATCTTATTACGCACCTTGCAGCGCGAGTTGACCCAACTGTATAAAATGCAGGAAATGGGTAGCAAAGGCACTTCACTCAATAACATCTTCGAGAACTTCCGAATCTGGCAAAGCCGACGGGAAGTATACATTGGCGCACTACATCGCTTACCGCTCCCAACTATCATCAGGCTGCTCCGGCAGCTGGCTGAACTGGAGCTGCGGGTAAAAACCGACTTTGACGATCAGCCATGGGATACCCTATCGGCCCTGTGTGCCGAAATGTGCGGTGTAACGACCGCTATACCGGGTAAATTTTAGCCATCCGGCACAAGTTAGACGCAGGCTATGTAAAGTTACTGCCAACTTGTCATGGACAAGCTTGAGCATGGTATACTGCGCCGCTACATTGGGACCCAGTGCTATCTGGGTCTACAGTAATGACACCAAATATACAAAAGAGGATCCCCTTTTGCAGGTTCAAGAACTACACGATTTTATTGTTGATAAAGTAGATGACATCAAAGCACAGGACATCGTTACCCTTGATGTTCGCGGTAAATCCAGCATTACTGATTTCATGGTGCTTTGCACTGGTACCTCAAACCGCCACGTAGCCTCGATTGCCGATCACGTTAACAAAGAATCGAAGCTAATTGATTATCCGCCATTTGGGATCAGCGGCGAAGAAGACGGTGAGTGGGTAATCGTTGATATGGGCAATGTCATGCTGCATATCATGCAAGAAGATGCACGCAACCTTTACCAACTGGAGAAGCTTTGGGGCTAACCAACAATGAAGCTTCAACTAATTGCTGTCGGCACCAAGATGCCGAAATGGGTCGAGGAAGGCTATAAAGAATATAGCCGCCGCTTCCCGAAAGACATGCCGCTCGAGCTGGTTGAAATCACAGCCGGCAAACGCGGTAAAAATGCCGATATCGCTCGTATCCTGCAAAAGGAAGGCGAGGCGATGCTGGCCGCGGTGCAAAAAGGCAACCGTATTGTCACCTTGGATATCCCGGGCAAGCGCTGGGATACCGAGCAATTGGCCGATCAAATGGAAAGCTGGAAGTTGGATGGGCGAGATGTGTCTATCCTGATCGGCGGTCCGGAAGGCTTGGCACCGGCTTGCAAGGCAGCAGCAGATCAAAGCTGGTCACTGTCCCCACTGACATTACCTCACCCATTGGTGCGTATTGTCATGGCCGAAAGCCTGTACCGTGCGTGGAGCATCACAGCGAACCACCCGTACCATAGGGAATAATGGGCAATGAGACAAAAGCGAACGCAGATCCGCGACCACCGGGCTGAGTCGGCGTTATTCTTTCGCCGGGCTCTTGTCTCATTTATCGGCATCGTCGTGCTGGTCGGTATTCTGCTCACAAACCTATATCACATCCAGATCCAAGAGCACGAAGACTACCAGACACGTTCGAACGATAACCGGATCAAAATTGTTCCTGTCGCACCTAACCGCGGCCTGATCTATGACCGTAACGGCATTCTGCTTGCCGAGAACCGCCCGGTTTACTCGCTAGAAATCACCTCGGAAAAAGTGCCTGACAGGCAAGATACCTTCGATCGCCTAAAAGTATTGATGGGCGTCACCGATGAGCAAATCGAACGCTTCGAACGCGAGCGCCGCCGTACCCGACGCTTCAAATCGGTTCCAATCCTCAACCAGCTCACCGAAGAGCAGGTCGCACTGTTTTCAGTCAACCAGCACCGTTTCCCTGGCGTCGAAGTCAAAGCCTACCTGAAACGGCACTACCCTTACGGCGAAGCCCTGACCCATGTATTGGGCTACGTGGCGAAAATAAACGACCGTGATCTCCAACGCCTTGAGCGCGATGAGAAAATAAACAACTACAAAGCCACCCGAGATATCGGCAAGCTGGGTGTAGAGCGCTATTACGAAGATATGCTGCACGGTACCTCTGGCTATCAAGAAGTCGAGGTCAACAGCCGTGGGCGGATCATCCGTACCCTAAAATATGTCCCGCCAATCCCTGGCAACGACATCAAACTCAATATCGACATTGAGCTCCAGCTCTATGTCAAAGAACTACTGACTGAACGTAAGCTCGACCCCGATACCGGTGAAGAGCAGATCAAATACAAACGTGGCTCAGTCATTGTTATGGATCCGCGTGACTCGTCAGTGCTGGCGATGGTCTCAAGCCCAAGCTACGATCCTAACCTGTTCGTCCACGGCATTTCCGGTCCCCAGTACCGTGCCCTGCTGAACGATAAGAATCGTCCGCTGGTCAACCGGGTTACACTCGGGATCTACCCGCCGGCCTCGACCATTAAACCGATGATTGCGGTGGCGGCTCTGAGTGAAGGGGTGATCACCACCCGTACCACCCGGAACGATCCTGGCTACTGGCGGATCCCGAACTCCAACAGCCGTCCATTCCGTGACTGGCTGCGCTGGGGCCACGGCAAGGTCAATATTTACAAAGCGATAGAAGAATCAGTTGATACCTTCTTCTACCAAGTCGCCTATGACATGGGGATTGATCGCCTGTCCGACTGGATGAGCCGCTTCGGTTTCGGTGAATACACCGGTATCGACATCCATGAAGAGAGCAAGGCCAATATGCCAACCCGTGAATGGAAGCAAGCCCGTTTCCGCCAGCCTTGGTATCAAGGGGATACCATTCCGGTCGGGATCGGCCAGGGATACTGGACCGCGACACCGTTGCAGATTGCCAAAGCCACTACGGTATTGGTCAATGACGGTCGAGTACAAGCCCCGCACCTGCTAAAAGATATCATTGATGATGATGTCGAAAAGCCTGCGGTGTACGATGACTTCCCACCGATTGAAAATGTCGACCCGAAGAATTGGCAAGTAGCCAAAGAAGGCATGTTCCGGGTACTTCATGGCGTTCGCGGTACGGCACGCCGTTCATTCTACGGCTCTGAATACAAAGCCGGTGGTAAATCAGGTTCAGCTCAGGTCTTTGGTCTGGCCGAAGATCAGGAATACAACGCCGAAGAGCTGGAAGAACACTTACGTGACCATGCTTTGTTCACAGCATTTGCCCCATTTGAGAAACCAGAAGTGGTCGTATCCATGGTACTCGAAAACGCCGGTGGTGGTTCTTCCAACGGTGGTCCGGTCGCCCGCAGGATTTTCGACCACATGTTGCTCAAACCAGAAACACCCGATCCACTGGTAGAGATAGTCGATAAGAAAATAGCCGAGGTATCGCAATGAGTATCATGGCCGCCACAGGCAACAAACGCAGCTTGAGTGACCGCCTGCACCTGGACTTCCCGCTTTTGATGGGGATCCTTGCCCTAATGGGCTTTGCCCTGATGGTAATGTACAGTGCCAGCGGACAAGAAGCAGCCATGATGGAACGCCAAGCGATGCGTATGGTGTTGTCATTGGGGATCATGTTTATTCTGGCCCAGATCTCCCCGCGCCATTATGAAACCTGGGCCCCCTATTTATTTGGGGTCGGGTTGATCCTGCTACTCGGTGTATTGTTTTTCGGTGAAGCCTCGAAGGGCGCCCAACGCTGGCTGAATCTGGGATTTGTTCGCTTTCAACCCTCTGAGCTGATTAAGCTTGCAGTTCCCCTGATGGTAGCGCGCTTTATCGGCAACAACCCACTGCCGCCAAGCCTGAAAAATATTGTTATCGCTCTGGTGATGGTATTTGTCCCAACCATTTTAATTGCCAAGCAACCCGATCTGGGTACCTCGATTCTAATCGCTGCGTCTGGGGTTTTTGTGCTGTTCCTCTCCGGTATGAGCTGGAGAATAATCGGGGCTGCTGGTGTTCTGGTTGGAGCTTTCATCCCGGTACTGTGGATTTTCCTGATGCGTGATTACCAACGCACCCGGGTATTGACCCTGTTCAACCCTGAGTCCGATCCACTTGGTGCCGGTTACCATATCATCCAGTCGAAGATCGCTATCGGCTCCGGCGGCCTTTCCGGCAAGGGGTGGCTGCAAGGTACCCAGTCACAACTTGAGTTTCTACCTGAGCGCCACACCGACTTCATCTTCGCGGTGATTGCCGAGGAGTGGGGGCTGATCGGCGTCCTTTGCCTATTGGCTATATACCTGTTTATTATCGGCCGGGGTTTGCTTCTTGCTAGCCGGGCCCAAACTGCGTTCGGCCGAATGATGGCCGGTAGTATCGTATTGAGCTTTTTTGTCTATATTTTCGTAAACATCGGGATGGTCAGCGGATTGCTACCAGTTGTGGGGGTTCCCCTGCCGCTGGTCAGTTACGGGGGCACCTCCATGGTCACCTTGATGGCTGGCTTCGGGATCCTGATGTCTATCCATACCCACAGAAAAATGTTGTCCAAGGCGACCTAAATGCGCATATCACCCTTATTCCTTGTTCTTATCCTTGCGGGATGTAGCTCGGCACCCAATACCGAGCGCTACGATCTGGCTGACGATGTCGCACCAGAATCGTCACCGACACTGGATCATATTGAAGATGCCCAACCACGCTATGAGCCCCATAGTCTGGCTGGTAACAAGGATTACACACTACGAGGAAAGCACTACAAAATTGTGCAGGGTGAGCAGCCGTTCGTCGAAGAAGGCAATGCCTCATGGTATGGTCAGAAATTCCACGGCCACAAAACCTCCAATGGCGAAATCTACGACATGTACTCGATGACAGCGGCGCATAAAACACTGCCACTACCGAGCTATGTCAAAGTGACGAATACCAACAACGGTAAGAGCGCGATTGTCCGGGTTAATGACCGTGGTCCTTTCCACGACGGGCGTATTATCGACCTTAGCATGGCAGCGGCGGCACGGCTGGATGTTATCAAGCACGGCACCGCACCAGTCAAAATCGAGTTGATCCAAGTCGCGAAGCCCGACAACCCGGACGAATGGCAAAGTGCCAACCCCAACCTTTACTTCGTCCAGTTGGCAGCGGTTACCGATGCAGGTAAGGCCGAGCAAATCGCCAAACAGCTGGAGCAGGATTTCGATACCTCGGTTGATTTGAAAAAGGCGGACTCTGCTGAGATTTACCGCCTTCGTCTCGGGCCATACATCGACCGCGACGAAGCAACCAGCCAACGAGATAAAGCCAAAGCCGGGCAGTATCCGCAAGCCTTTATCATCACATCTAAACGCGAGTTGGAACCAAAATCCTAATTTGCAGTCATAAATAAATACCAGAGCGAACCGTTACTCTGGTATTTTTTTGACTTTCGCTTTTTTGACTCTGGTTATACCAAGCTGTTTCGTCGTCCAGGGGATTATTCAGCTTGGTATAATGTCAAAATTCGCCAAGAGTCGCCTTGCCGCACAACATATCCGAGTCCAACACTGGTCTCATATTGACAATCTGATATAGTGTGTGAAGTTTTTTACATTCGACAAATTAAGTTACAACCAACATGAAAAAATCTGCTGCACTTTTTCGCTCTGTTGCTATTTCAGCAACCTTGCTGGCTTCAGCATCAGCAGCGGCTGCCCCAGCTGTAGTACCTGAAGCCCCTCAGATAGCTGCCAAGGGCTATGTCCTTATGGACTATCATTCAGGCAAGATCCTGGCTGGTAATAAAGAATACGATCAAATCCCACCGGCAAGCTTGACCAAAATGATGACCAGTTATGTCATCGGTCAAGAAGTTAACCGTGGCAATATCACCATGGATGACACTGTGGTGATCAGCAAGAATGCCTGGGCCAAGAACTTCCCGGGGTCTTCTAAAATGTTCATCGAAGTCGGTAGCGAAGTAAAAGTTGCTGACCTTAACCGTGGCATCATCATCCAGTCGGGCAACGATGCGTGTGTTGCAATGGCTGAGCATGTGGCTGGTTCGGAAGACTCTTTCGTTGACTTGATGAATGCCTGGGCCAAGACTCTAGGTATGGACTCGACCCATTTTGCCAATGTTCACGGCCTGGATAACCCAGATCTCTACACTACGCCGTATGATATGGCACTGCTTGCTCAGGGGCTTATCCGTGATGTTCCCGATGAGTTTGCTATCTACAAAGAGAAATCTTTCACTTATAACGGTATCACCCAGTACAACCGTAACAGCCTGCTGTGGGACAAGAGCCTCAACGTTGACGGCCTGAAGACCGGCCACACCGACAATGCCGGCTACAGCTTGGTAAGTACAGCAACCGAAGGTCAAATGCGCCTTGTTTCTGTTGTTATGGGCACCAGCAACCCTAATGCCCGTAAGGCTGAAAGCAAAAAGCTACTGAACTACGGCTTCCGCTTCTTCGAAACAGTGTCTCCGCATAAAGCAAACGAGACATTTGTGACAGAAAAAGTATGGATGGGTGACAAGGCTGAAGTATCACTGGGTGTGAACGAAGATACCTTCGTAACCTTGCCACGCGGCCAAACCAAAGATCTAACTGCAAGCTTCGTGCTGGAAAAAGAGCTGAAAGCTCCAATCCAGAAAGGCGATGTGGTTGGTAAGCTCTACTACCGCGTCGGCGACGAAGATATTGCCGAATACCCACTGCTGGCGTTGGATGACATCAACGAAGGCAGCATGTTCAGCCGTCTGATTGATTACATCATGCTGCTGTTCAAAGGCTGGTTGAGCTAAGCTTGGTATAACTTACCGATAAATAAAGAAAAGAGGCGACCTTGGGTTGCCTCTTTTTTTTCCTGCCGATCCCCAAGACACCAGATGGCTTGTGAAAAATCCACATACCCATTAATATGCTCGGCTAACATCGCAAAATGAATGCAATATACTCGGAGTTCAGCATGCAGCAGCAAGAGCAGCCAAAACTAAAAGATCTTCTAGAGTTCCCTTGTAAGTTCACTTACAAGGTAATGGGTTACAACAAACCTGAACTCCCGGATCTGGTTGTTGGCGTGATCCAGCGTCACGCACCGGGCGACTATACCCCGAACGTCAAGCCAAGTGGCAAAGGAACCTACAGTGCCGTGTCTGTATCTATCACAGCAACCTCGATTGAACAGGTAGAAATCCTGTACAAAGAGCTGGGTGAAATCGACATTGTCCGCGTTGTGCTGTAAGCACTACCCTATTCCCCTACAAAATTGGCGGCTGTAAATTCAGCCGCCAAGTTTTATAATACCCGTTGGTATTGAACCCCATGCTGGGGTGTCAGTTGTTCCGGCTTCGTCAAACGACTAAAAGGGTGTGACATTGCAAGAGAAGATTATAATTCGCAACCTCGGCCGCCAGGATTATCAACCTATCTGGCAGTCCATGCATCAGTTCACCGACGAACGTGGCCCGGAAACCACGGACGAAGTTTGGCTGGTTGAACACAATCCTGTGTTTACCCAAGGCCAGGCAGGCAAAGCCGAGCACCTACTCAACACGGGGGATATCCCTGTGGTGCAAAGCGACCGCGGTGGTCAGGTCACCTTTCATGGACCAGGCCAACTTGTTGCCTATATCCTCATCGACTTACGTCGAAAAAAAATAGGTGTGCGCGATCTTGTCACGCATATCGAAAATACCATCATCAAGACCCTTTCCCATTTCGGGATTGAGTCCAATGCCCGCCCTGATGCGCCAGGTGTCTATGTCTCCGGTCAGAAGATATGTTCACTCGGATTACGGATCAGACGTGGTTGCTCTTTTCACGGTCTGGCACTCAATATCAATATGGATCTGGCACCTTTCCTACGCATCAACCCATGCGGTTATGCTGGGATGGAAATGACGCAGACAGCGTTGTTGAATGGGCCTTCTGAACTAACGGAAATTCAGCCTGTACTCGTAGAAGAGTTAGTCAACCTGCTCGATTACCAGAGCATTGAGTGGAAAACGGAAAGCAATTCATGAGTAAACCAATCAAAATTGAAAAAGGTGTCAAATACCGTGATGCCGACAAAATGGCCCTCATCCCTACTCGCAATGTAGAGGTAGAGGAAGCGCCGAAAGAAGTGCTGCGTAAGCCTGAATGGATGAAGATCAAACTTCCGTCAGACAGTAAGCGTATCCAAGATATCAAATCTGCGATGCGTAAAAACAAGCTGCACTCAGTCTGTGAAGAAGCCTCTTGCCCGAACCTAGCCGAGTGTTTCAATCACGGTACGGCTACCTTTATGATTCTCGGTGCAATTTGTACACGTCGTTGTCCTTTCTGCGATGTTGCTCATGGTCGCCCGTTGCCACCAAACGCCGAAGAACCACAGCACCTGGCTAAGACCATCGCAGACATGAAACTGCGTTATGTCGTTGTCACTTCAGTTGACCGTGATGATCTTCGAGATGGCGGTGCCCAGCATTTTGCCGATTGTACTCGTGAAATCCGTGCCCTGAACCCAGAAATCAAAATTGAGACGCTAGTCCCTGATTTCCGTGGCCGTATGGATCGCGCGCTGGATATCCTGCGCGACAGTCCGCCAGACGTATTCAACCACAACTTGGAAACAGCACCCCGTCTGTACCGTAAGGCACGACCAGGCGCTAACTACCAGTGGTCGTTGGATCTGCTGAAGAAGTTCAAGGAAATGCACCCTGAAGTGCCAACCAAATCTGGCGTGATGATGGGGTTGGGCGAAACCAAAGAAGAGATCGTCCAAGTACTGAAAGATCTGCGTGCCCATGGTGTAACTATGCTGACACTGGGCCAGTACCTGGCACCAAGCCGCCACCACCTTCCGGTTGAGCGCTATGTGCCACCTTCAGAGTTCGATGAGCTAAAAGAGATCGCCCTTGAACTTGGGTTTACCCATGCCGCTTGTGGCCCGTTTGTTCGCTCTTCTTACCATGCAGATATGCAGGCCAAAGGCGAAGAAGTGAAATAAGCCCTTCTCGTACCCAGCGCCTACCTACAAGCCGCTGGGTTATTAAAACCGCTTATTAAGAACATAAAAAAACGCAGCTGGGCAACCAGCTGCGTTTTTTATTGGCTATATCGAGTTACTTAGCCCTTATTCGCACGATCAATAGCAGCGGCCATAACGGGTGCCAGGCTATTCAGTGCTTGCTCAGTAACAGGTTTACCGTCAGTATCGGTGATATTGATAGACGTACGGTTACCCAAATCACCTAGCTGTAGGTTATAAGCACGGCTATCCAGCTCAATTGGCTGGGTACCTAGATCTGCCCAAAACTCATCATCCGGAGATTTGAACTGTACCTCAACCACACCCTGTGAACGGTTACGCCCTTCCACGGTAAAGCCCAGTTGACCCAAGAGTTCCGGCAGACGCTCCCAGAACACATTGTATGGTGCACGAGCAATGATCACCGGTAGACCACTGCGATCCTGACCCATTGAGATCGGGATCTGCTTCACCAACTCCTGAGCACGCAAGCGCGCTTGTTCACGCTCTTGCTCATCAAAACGCGATGTCACCAAGTTGGTCATCAGAATACTGTAGCGCTCTTTGTTCTCAACGCTGACCGTTTGCTCAGTTCCACCTTCACGCCAGTCAACTAGCATGATGCGGTAGCTATAGCGTCCAGCATCAGCAGATTTTTCGATACGATAGCGACTACCGATCTCGGTATCTTCGTCTTCGTTGTTCCAGCTGATCCAGTCGGTTTCGATGACATTGGCCGTCTGACTTCTCAGTCCAATATTCTGCTCGGCGATCAACTTTTGGGTTACCGACCAAACATCAGAAAGATCTTCCTGCTTGACCATTACCAAGGTCACACCATCATCATCTTGCAGCATTCGTGCACCCGGGATCAAGGCCAGCACTTGCTGTGGCGGGCGGATATCAACGCCTGCACCAATTGCTCCCTGATATTCCCCTGCCGGTATCGCATAGTCGCTGACCTGCGAGGCCTGGGCATCGCTTGGCAACGTCCAGCTCTCAAGCTGTTGGGTGTCGAGGTAGTTAAAATCTTGGTTCGCCTGACGGCGACGCTCCGCGCCATCAGAGCAGCCAGCCAGTGTAACAACTGCAACGGCAGCCGCCACCAGCTTATACTTATAATTCATTACGCTTCTGCGCTCCTACGCTCTAGCAAATTACAGTAGTACGTTCGCATCCTTGAGTGCTTCGGCTACTACTGGTTGGGCTGATTCGCTTAGCTCAGTCAATGGTAGGCGAAGAGTGCCATACGAGACGAGGCCAAGCTGATGTGCCGCCCATTTTACCGGGATAGGGTTAGATTCAACAAACAATTGCTTATGAAGTGGCATCAAACGTTGATTGATCTCATTCGCCGCTTCAATTTGACCAGAGAGGGCCAACTTGAACATTTGCGCCATATCCGCTGCCGCAATATTGGCTGTTACAGAGATCACGCCGTGACCACCCTCGGCAACAAAATCCAACCCTGTGGCATCATCACCGCTTAATTGGATAAAATCATCGCCACAAAGTTCCCGGGTTTTCTTTACACGAGAAAGATCTGCTGTCGCATCTTTAATACCAACGATGTTATCAATCTTCGCCAGTCGGGCCACCGTCTCCGGCAGCAGGTCAACAGCAGTACGCCCTGGTACATTGTATAGGATTTGAGGCAGCTCTGTCGCCTCGGCAATCGCTTTGAAATGCTGGTACAGGCCTTCCTGTGTGGGCTTGTTATAGTACGGCGTCACCGTCAAACAACCCGCAACACCGGTGCCAGAAAAGAGTTTACTAAAGGTGATGGCTTCATGAGTCGCATTGGCCCCAGTTCCTGCAATGACCGGAATACGGCCCTGTGCATATTCCAAGGTCTTCAATACCACCTTCACATGCTCATCAACGGTCAGTGTGGCTGACTCTCCGGTGGTACCAACCGCAACAATCGCATCGGTGCCGGCGGCAATGTGGTATTCTACAAGTGACGCCAAACTGGCGTAATCGACTTCACCGGCTTCATCAAGCGGTGTTATTAGCGCTACCATGCTTCCTGAAAACATGTCCATCTCCCCTGAATAAAAATATCCCTGGCTTCGTCATGAATTTATGCTGGTTAAGCGAATAATCAAGCGGCCAAGAAAAACCATACTACGTTTCAGTTACAGTAAACTCAAGACAGAAGTATGTAAATCAGTGAAGGCTAACTCTCTGCCAACAGCTCACTTTTACATCTACTTTTTCGCTTCCACCTGATGCAAAACAACACCATGGCCAAACAGCCATTTCCCCACCTTTCATATCTACAGGAGATATTCCTTGGCGGGGCATAGGTCTGTGCTAACATGCGGGAGGTATTCAAAAAGTGATGGATAAATATGGAGCATTATCTCGTCGTTACCGCGGTTGGCACCGACCGCCCTGGCATTTCTGATGACATCACCCGGCTTATTACCCAATGCGACTGCAACATTGTTGACAGTCGCCTGGCGCTATTTGGCCAAGAGTTTACTCTTATCATGTTACTTTCGGGCTCGGCCAATGCCATCTCCCGGGTTGAATCGACCTTACCGCTAAAGGCCAGCGAGCATGATTTACTAACGGTTATGAAGCGCACAACCAAGCATGAATACCGTCATTTTACCTATACCGCGGACTTCCACATAGAAGCCAATGACAGCCCTGGCCTGATTGAGCAATTTACCGGCTTCTTCGCCTCGCGCACGATCGATATCGCCTCGCTCAGCGCCCACACTCAAGAAAGCACACAAACCGGATCACCGAATAGATTTCAGCTGCAAATCGGGACAAATTTACCTGAAGGCTGTAACCTAATGAGCTTACAAGAAGAATTTGAAGCACTTTGCCAAGATCTGGTGGTCAGCGGCAACGTGACTTTTGTCGGCCATAATCAATAAGGAATCCACTATGAAGACCTTGACCGCCGGTACGCCTGCGCCAGCCTTCACACTACATAACCAAAATGACGAGCCGGTTAGCCTGGCTGATTTCAAAGGCAAGAAAGTCCTTGCCTACTTCTATCCGAAAGCCATGACCCCGGGCTGTACCGTTCAGGCGTGCGGCCTGCGTGACAGCAAAGCTGAGCTTGATGCCCTTAACGTTGAAGTACTAGGTATCAGTATCGATGCAGTCAAGCGCCTGCCGAAATTTATCGAACGTGACAGCCTGAACTTCACCCTTTTGTCAGACGAAGACCATGCAGTAGCTGATCAATTTGGCGTCTGGGGCGAAAAAAAATTCATGGGCAAAGTATACGACGGCCTGCACCGTATCAGCTTCCTGATAGATGAAAATGGTGTGATTGAACATGTCTTCAATAAGTTCAAGACCAAGAATCACCATGAGGTAGTGCTTGCCTACCTGAACGAAAATAGCTAACAAAAAGGCCGCAATCGCGGCCTTTTTTACATTTATCCGAGAGTAACTCGTTTTATTCTGTCACTCCTCAAGCTGCTCTTGCGGCTGCAACTCCGTAGAAGGGAAGGCATTCCATACCGCTTTGACCAGAGTCGCCAGCGGGATAGCAAAGAATACGCCCCAAAAGCCCCACATCCCGCCAAATACCAGCACCGATACGATAATCGCTACCGGGTGAAGGTTGACCGCTTCCGAGAACAGGATCGGTACCAATACGTTGCCGTCTAGTGCCTGAATGATACCGTAGGCAACCAGCAGCCACCAAAACTCTGGGCTGATCCCCCATTGGAACAAACCTACCATCGCCACCGGTAAAGTAACCGCTGCCGCCCCAATATATGGGATCAATACCGAGAACCCCACCAATACCCCAAGCAGAACTGCATAGCGCAAATCCATGACCGCAAAAGTGACATAACTGACGATACCAACAATGAAAATTTCGGTGACCTTACCGCGAATATAGTTAGAGATCTGTTGGTTCATTTCCGCCCCAACCTTGCTGGTCAGACGACGGTTCTTCGGTAGCAGGCCACTGAGCATCTCCATCATCTCTTCCTTGTCCTTAAGCAGGAAGAAGACCAATAGAGGAACCAAGATCAAGTAGACGGCCAAGGTGGCTAAACTTACCAGCGAAGCCAATGAACCTTTCACCACACTCTCACCCATGCCCAGCACTTTCTCGCGCAAGGTGATCATGAATGTGGACACTTGGTGTGGCTGAACAAAGTCTGGGTAGCGTTCAGGCAAGCTGGAGACATATTCCTGCAGGCCATTGAACATATTCGGTACATCAGCAATCAAATTGCCTACCTGATGCCAAATCGTCGGCACCAGACCAAAGACCGCCATAACCATTAAACCGGCAAAGATAAGTAATACCCCCATGACCGCCAGCGTTCTAGGCAGTCCCAGTCGGGTCAGCTGCATCACGGGCCACTCAAGCAAGTATGCGAGGACAATGGCCACCAGCAATGGTGCGATGAGGTTACCGAAGAAATAAATAGTCAGGAAGCCACCCAGTAGAATAGCAATCAAGCTCACGGCATGGGGGTCGGAAAAGCGTCGCTTATACCAGCGAGTCAGCATGTCCAGCATAAAATTTTTACTGCCTTTTGGTCACAATAATTTCAAGTACCTGTTGGTTGTCCAACCGTACATCAATAAAAAAGCCATGGTTTGATAGGTAGCGGGGGATATCCAGCCTTGCCCCAGTGTCAGTGATATGAATTTCAAGCTTGTCGTCAACATCCAGCGCTTGCACCGCCCTTTTGGCAATAAGCAGAGCCATTGGGCAGCGTTCTGTCGTCAAATTAAGCAATACAGGTTCCATTCCGGTATACTGACAATTATCATCCATCGGGTTATTGTAAAGGTTATTAGAGTGACAAAAAAGAAACCTGTCAAAGGTTTCGCTGTCAGACCTTGGTGAAACACAGCATTATTCAGGACAGATTTAGCCTCGCAGTAGTGCGAATGCAGGAACACGCAACAGAAGGCGGTATTAATTATTACTATGTTTCGATTTGCTAAGGCACCAGCCTATCTTCTCATCAGTGCGTTACTCGGCACTAGCATTGCAGCGCCAGCCAATGACTTAAGCAGTTTACCCGATATCGGGACGGCAGCGGCATCGACGCTCAGCATTGAAAAGGAAATGGAGTACGGTGACGCCTACATGCGAATGATCAGGGCCAGCATGCCAGTGGTCAGCGATCCGCTACTGTCTGAATATATCAATGATCTCGGCCATCGACTGGTCGCCAATTCCAACGATGTCCGTACCCCGTTCAGTTTCTTCATGATCCAGAACCGGGATATCAACGCCTTCGCCTTCTTTGGTGGCCATGTCGCTATTCACTCAGGGTTGTTTCTTCACGCTAAAACCGAAAGTGAACTGGCCTCGGTCGTTGCCCACGAAATCGCCCACGTGACCCAACGCCACCTTGCGCGAAGTATGGAAGACCAAGCCAGAAAGTCCCCGGCCACCTTAGCAGCTCTTATCGGCTCTATGATGCTGGCGATTGCCTCACCGGAAGCTGGGCTCGCAGCGATTCATGCCACCACCGCGGCATCTGCCCAGGGCCAGATAAACTATACCCGAAGTAACGAAAAAGAAGCCGACCGCATCGGTATCGCCACCTTGTCCAAGTCAGGTTTTGATGTACAGGCGATGCCGCGCTTCTTTGGTCGCCTTGCTGATCAATATCGCTATGTCAGTACGCCACCACCAATGCTACTAACCCACCCCCTGCCAGAGTCGCGGATCACCGACAGCCGCAGCCGAGCCAACCAATTTCCGGCTCGCAGTGTGCAAACCTCAAAGCGTTATCAATTAGCAAGAGCTCGTATTGTCGCCCGCTATGCAGGTATCGACAGCAACGCAGCGCATGATTGGTTCGATCGCCAGCTGAAAAAGAGCAATGGCACAATGAAAGATGCCCTCAATTACGGCAAAGCACTGGTGTTTATCGATTCAGAGCAATACGAAAAAGCTCATGCCCTACTTGACCCTTTGTTGGCTAAGGAGCCTAACAACCGCTTCTACATCGATTCAGCCACTGATCTCGATCTGCACCAAAAGCAATACGAACGCGCTATTTCTCGCCTTGAAAAAGCGCAAAAAGCCAACCCGAACAACAAGGTATTGCGCCTTAATCTCGCCAATGCACTGCTGGAAGCGAACCGTAATAACGACAGTATCCCGATCCTGACGCGCTATACCTATGACAATCCGGATGATACAAATGGCTGGCACTTACTGGCCCAAGCCCAGGCCGCCAATGGTCGCCGAGATGCAGAGCTGGCCGCTAGAGCCGAGTTAATGGCCTTGCGTGGCGCATGGGAAAAGGCGATCCAAATGTATATCCAAGCGAGCCAAATTGTCGAGGTCAACTCTCTGGATCAGGCTCGCTATGATGCCCGTATAGATCAACTTCGTCTTGCCAGACAGCGTTTTTCCAACCTCTGATCGAGCTAGCAAGAACCGAGGTTATAGCATTCCTTCTTGATGACAGGTGTTCTACAATGGAGCAACATCATCAAAACAATTTGTAACCGGTGTGGTATCCACGCCGGTTACCATTTAGAAGGAAGTCACATGTCAATCACCATTTACCACAACCCTCGTTGCTCAAAGAGCCGCCAGACACTCGCTCTTCTGGAAGAAAAAGGGATCAGCCCAACAATTGTCAAATATCTTGACGACACCCCTTCAGCCGAACAGATCCACATCCTGCTGAGCCAGCTTGGCTATAGCACAGCCCGAGACATGATGCGTACCAAGGAAGCCGTATACAAAGAACTGGAGCTGGGTGGTGCTGATATTACCGAACAGCAACTGATCGACGCGATGGTCGCCAACCCGAAGCTGATCGAGCGTCCAATCGTCGTCAATGGCGAGCGTGCTGCAATGGGCCGCCCCCCAGAGCAAGTGCTAGACATCCTGTGATCAGGTTACCTGCCCATGCATAGCATTCTCGTTCTGTATTACAGCCGCCACGGCTCGACACGCCAACTCGCTCGGCAAATTGCCCGTGGTATCGAACAGGTCTCTGACTGCGAAGCAGTATTGCGTACCGTCGCTGAACTCGGTGCTGATGGCCAGCTACAATCTGAAACATTAGGCGACCCATTGGTTACCAAGGCTGATATCCAGCAGTGCGCAGGGCTGGCACTAGGAAGCCCTGTACGGTTTGGCAACATGGCCGCACCACTCAAGCACTTTATTGATTCAACCAGTGCCGAATGGCTGAATGGTAGCCTGATCGGAAAACCGGCCTGTGTCTTTACTGCTTCGTCATCCATGCATGGTGGTCAGGAAACCACCTTGCAATCGATGATGCTGCCGCTGCTGCACCACGGCATGCTGATTGTCGGGTTGCCGTATTCAGAACCGGCACTGCATACCACTACTACCGGAGGGACCCCTTACGGCCCTTCCCACCTCAACCATAAACAATGCCGCCAGTTAAGCCGCGAAGAATGTGAATTGGCGCAAGCTTGTGGCAAACGGCTAGCTGAGGTTGCCTGCAAATTACAAGGATAGTGCCATGACCGTCATGCAGAAAAAAACGCGCTTGCTGCGCTACTTCGCCGTATCGGCCAACCTTGGCCTCTTGGCCTGGGTGGTACTGTGGCAAACAAGCCTGTCGCCGCACCCGCATATTAACCCCATAGCAATGGCTGCGGTCTGGGTAGTACCGCTACTACTTCCGCTCAAAGGGATTTTGGCCGGTAAACCCTACACCCACGCTTGGGCCAACTTCATCCTGATGTTTTACTTTCTCCACGCCCTGACCATCCTGTGGATCGACGATGGAGAGCGCTGGCTGGCATTGGTCGAACTGGCACTGACAACCAGCGCCTTCATCGCCAATATCTTATTTACCCGCCACCGCGGCAGGGAGCTGGGACTGAAGCTGAAAAAACTCTCTCAGGTAGAGAAAGAAGAAAAAGCCCAGCATGAAGGGCACTAAACCCTAATCTTGGTACAAACAAAAACGGTGGCCTGAGCCACCGTTTTTTTATTGCTTTATCAATATTGGTAAGTAACTACTTACAATGCTGCTGACGTACTATCAGACCAGCTGAACACAGCAGCCTGCTTGGCTGGCTTGGTTTCAACTGGCGCATCGCTGCTAAGCTGCTCTGTGTCAGAAACATCAACACCTGATGCCTCATCAGCAACAGGTGTTGCTTGGTCGGCAGGTTGCACTAACGGATCACCAGAAGCTGACACATCTGTTGCTCTTATCATGCCTTCTGGCTGAGGGGCCGGCTCATATTGCTCTGCCACTGGCGTAGTCACGGCTGACAAGCGGCTATCTTGGCTCAGCTCACGCTGGAACACATCCTCGGTAGTAAGTAACTGCACCGTAAACTCAACTTGGTCACCTTGAATACGGTAAGCATTAACGGCAGCAACCGATGTCAGGTCAGTGATCATACGCTCCAGGGTAAAGAAATCTTTCGACGATTGGATATTTTCAACCACCACAGCTAACTGGCCGCTGGTGTCACCGCCAAGCGGCACGGCATATTTGGTAGCGAGAATATCAGCCACGCTGTCTACCATCTGAGCAACCGATGTCGCCGTTTCACCACTGTTGCGGCCTTCAGATGGCACAATCTGGTTACGGCCTAGTTGCTCGACATTGCCTGAATAAAGCTGCCAATTCAGGGAAACTTGCTCATTGTCCTGCTGGCGGGCACGCACCACCAATACCGCTTGAGGCTGGTAACGCTGGCTGGCTGTCGCAATTGGCTGGACAAAGCCACCCCAGATATCCGGTGTGCTGATAGCCGTAACATCTTCAAAGTCACCGATGGGGATCAATACAGGTACTCCTCGGCGATCACCGTCATCTTTGATGCGGTTAGCTAAATCGTTACTCGACTGATCCCAGATAATATCCCGGCTTCGGTTAGCATCTTCCACCAGCCATACCAACACACTCGGTCGCTGCTCGCTCCAGAAGGTTGAGTTGGCCTGTGTCAATAAGTTACGAATGCGGCTTCGGTCAAAAGTCAGTAATAGAGTACGCTGACCATCACGGTTGGCATAGCTAAACTGGCTAACATATTGGTTACTGCTTCCCAGCGCCTTGGCAACGACTTCGTTTTCAACGATGTTGCTCTGCCCCGATACTTTAATCAGTACCTGCTCCAAAGCCTGCTTTCTGGCTGCTTGCTCGGATTGGCGATCCGTATCAGGCAGGGCAACCTGTGCCTGATAAAGGTTGGTCACTGTGGCTGCCTTCAGCGGCAGAGCCAATAGTGCCAAGAAAAGTAATGCAATACGCAACATAAAGTACTCGTTATCACTAAAGTTAATACCCGATCATAAATTGAACATATCTCGCGGGGCAACAGCTTCCCACACAAAAAACTCATTCAATTGTATTTTTCTGTTCCCAACTTTTTATAAGTCTTTGCCAATAGACACTATTCAACGTCAATATTCTGCAAATTTTATTATTGTACATAACAAAATATTGCGGAGATCCCTTTTGGAACTATTTTGCCGATAACCTTTAGGTAAACGGTTGCCTCTGTGCTAATATTCCGCGATTTTTTTTTACAGCTAGGGTGGAATTCAACCATGATGCAGATATTACAGGGTGCTCAAATGCTTTTCGTCGCATTTGGCGCATTGGTTCTGGTACCGCTTCTTACCGGACTGGATCCCAACGTTGCCCTCTTCGGTGCCGGTATTGGTACTCTCCTCTTTCAAGTCATCACCAAACGCTCCGTCCCTATCTTCCTCGCCTCCTCTTTTGCTTTTATTGCTCCTATTATGTATGGCGTACAAACCTGGGGGATCCCCGCGACCATGGGTGGCTTGATGATGGCCGGCGTGATTTACGTCTGTATGGGAGCGATTATTAAGGTACGTGGTGTTGCGATTATCCATAAGCTGCTACCACCCGTTGTTGTTGGCCCAGTGATCATGGTTATCGGCCTTGGCTTGGCACCAGCAGCAGTGAATATGGCGCTGGGTAAAACCGGTGACGGTGCAGTACAGCTCGTTAATGGTGATGCTGCGTTGTGGATTTCTGCCATCTCGCTATTAGTCACCATTGCCTTCAGCGTGTTTGCTAAGGGCTTTTTCAAGCTGATTCCTATTATGGCGGGTATCGTTACCGGCTATCTGGTCAGCCTTGGCTTTGGCGTTGTTGACTTCACCCCGGTTCAACAGGCTGCTTGGTTAGCACTTCCTAACTTCACCTTCCCGGAATTCAACATCAATGCGGTGTTGTTTATGATCCCAGTAGCCATTGCTCCAGCCGTTGAGCACGTCGGCGATATGTTGGCGATTTCAAACGTAACGGGCAAAGATTACCTGAAAAAACCAGGCCTACACCGCACTATGGCGGGTGACGGGGTCGCGACGATTGCAGCTTCTATGTTCGGCGCGCCACCAAATACCACTTACTCTGAAGTCACCGGTGCCGTTATGCTAACCAAGGCGTTCAACCCGGTGATCATGACTTACGCTGCCGTGACAGCGCTAGTACTGGCCTTTGTCGGTAAGCTAGGCGCAATGCTGCAAACTATTCCGGTTCCTGTCATGGGTGGTATTATGATCCTGCTGTTTGGTTCCATTGCCACTGTCGGCCTCAATACCTTGATCAAAAACCAGGTCGACCTACACAAGGCACGCAACTTGGTGATTGTAGCGGTAACATTGGTGTTTGGTATCGGTGGTATGGCTTTCGGTATCGGTGAATTCAGCCTACAGGGTGTCAGCCTATGTGGTATCGTGGCTATCTTGCTGAATCTGATCTTGCCTGATGACTTGGGCGAAAGCCATGTGGTCGATAATGCCCAGATGGAAGAAACATCCAGTAAATAATCTATAGGCAATGAGCCGAGGCAAACTCGGTTCATCTGCTTTGCCTACTGGTTCCACACATTTCATCGAGATCGACCTCTATTCAACATGAAAACAGCAGGCATAAAAAAGCCGGATAACTATCCGGCTTTTTACTTTCTACCTACTTCCTAAAGATACAGTACAGTGCTTATTTAGTACCGAAGATCTTGTCACCTGCATCGCCTAGACCCGGTACGATGTAGCCTTTGTCGTTCAGCTTCTCATCGATTGCCGCCGTGTAAAGCTCAACATCTGGGTGGGCTTTTTCAAGTGCCGCAATACCTTCAGGCGCAGCAACTAGTACCAACACCTTGAACTGCTTACAACCTTGCTCTTTCAGCAGGTCAAGGGTAGCAATCATCGAGCCACCAGTTGCCAGCATAGGGTCAACAACTAGCGCAATACGCTCGTCGATATTTGATGCTAGCTTGTTGAAGTAAGGAACTGGCTCAAGCGTTTCTTCGTCACGGTAGATACCCACAACGCTGATACGTGCACTTGGCATGTGCTCAAGCACGCCGTCCATCATACCAAGACCTGCACGCAGGATTGGCACAACTGTTACTTTTTTGCCTTTTAGTTGATCAATTTCAACTGGACCATTCCAACCGTCAATGGTAACTTTTTCAGTTTCGAAGTCTGAAGTCGCTTCATACGTCAGCAAGCTGCCTACTTCCGTCGCTAGCTCACGGAATCGCTTAGTGCTGATGTCACCTTCGCGCATAAGACCAATCTTATGTTTTACTAGTGGGTGTTTAACCTCAACGACTTTCATCTCTGACTCCTGGGCAAATTAATTTCAAAAAAATCGCACTATTATACACTAGACCATTTGTGCTCTGGTAGGGGTATAGCTGCTATTTGCTCAGGAAATACTCAGTGACAAATATTGACGCAAACGTTTTCCTTTCCGCCCTGACTGCTGTTATCATACTCCCGCTTTTTTTACTTTAATACGTTGAGGAAACTCCTGTGAGCGGCAATAACTCTTCTCTTAGCTACAAAGATGCTGGTGTTGATATCGATGCAGGTAATGCATTAGTTGATCGTATTAAAGGGGTGGTAAAACGCACCCACCGTCCTGAGGTAATGGGCGGTATTGGCGGTTTCGGCGCACTATGTAGCCTGCCGACCAAGTACAAAGAGCCAGTACTGGTATCTGGTACAGATGGTGTTGGAACAAAACTGCGCCTGGCGATGGATCTGAAAAAACACGACACTATTGGTATCGATTTGGTTGCCATGTGTGTCAACGATTTGATCGTACAAGGTGGCGAGCCACTGTTCTTCCTTGACTACTATGCAACAGGCAAGCTAGATGTAGATACCGCTGCAGATGTTGTTGCTGGTATCGGTGAAGGTTGTATCCAGTCAGGTTGTGCACTGATCGGTGGTGAAACGGCGGAAATGCCGGGCATGTACCACGGCGAAGATTACGACGTTGCCGGCTTCTGTGTTGGCGTTGTTGAAAAAGCTGACATCATTGATGGCAGCAAGGTTGCTGAAGGTGATGCCCTGATTGCTGTAGCGTCAAGTGGCCCACACTCAAACGGCTTCTCGCTGATCCGTAAAATCCTTGAGGTTTCAAATGCTGACCTTGACCAGGTTCTAGAAGGCAAAGCACTTTCTGACCACCTGCTTGAACCAACCAAAATCTACGTGAAATCAACCCTTAAGATGATGGAAAGCTGTGATGTTCACGCTATCTCCCACATCACTGGCGGTGGTTTCTGGGAAAACATCCCGCGCGTTCTGCCACAAGGCACGAAAGCGGTGGTTGATGGTAACAGCTGGCAGTGGCCTACTGTCTTTAACTGGCTACAAGAAGCCGGTAACGTAGACACATACGAGATGTACCGTACCTTCAACTGTGGTGTTGGCTTGGTAATTGCCCTACCAAAAACACAAGCGGAGCAAGCGATCAGCATCCTCAATGCCGAAGGCGAAAGTGCATGGCTACTAGGCCACATTGCTAACGCTAACGAAGGCGAAGAGCAGGTGGAGATCCTGTAAACAATGAAGAATATCGTTGTTCTCATCTCAGGCAACGGCTCTAATCTTCAAGCGATGATTGATGCCTGCGAGTCAGGCATCATCAAGGACGCCCGCGTCAGCGCGGTACTGTCCAATAAGGCTGACGCTTACGGATTAGAGCGTGCCCGCCAAGCAGGCATTGATGCCTTACACCTCTCGGCAACTGACTTTGCAGACCGAGCGGCGTTTGACCAAGCCATGGCTGAGCAGATTGATCGTTATCGGCCTGATCTGGTTATTCTCGCTGGCTTCATGCGGATCCTCAGTGGTGAATTCGTTCGCCATTATGAAGGGCGGATGATCAATGTTCACCCCTCTTTGCTACCAAAATATCCCGGGCTTAATACCCACCAGCGGGCTATAGACGCCGGTGATGACGAACACGGAACCAGTGTCCATTTCGTTACCGAAGAGCTCGATGGCGGCCCGGTGATCCTCCAAGCCAAGGTACCAATCTTTGTCGACGATAGTGCCGATGAAGTACGGGCCCGAGTTCAGGAGCAAGAGCATCGTATCTACCCTATGGTCGCTAACTGGTGTCTGCAAAGCCGCGCCGTTATAACTGACGGTCACGCCGTCTTTGACGGCCATGCATTGCCAGTCACGGGATATGCAACCGACGAGTAAAGCACCAAAATTTAGGTATTATCAAAGACATAAAAAACGCGACCTAAGGTCGCGTTTTTTTATTCGGAGTAGAATTACAGCGTTCGACTGAATACTAGCTCACCGAAATGGAAAACATTGAATTCCCCGACCTCCATTTTATGCCAATTTTCATCATTGGTCAGAGGCTGGGTTGCAATCACGGTTACCACATCATTAGGTGTCGTTTCCTGCTGAAAATCAATCGTGACATCTTCGTCAATCAATGACGCCTGGCCAAAGGGAGCACGGCGGGTGATCCAATGTAGGTTGTTGGTACAATAGGTAAGTACATACTCACCATTACTCAACAGCATGTTGTAAACACCAAGCTGACGTAATGTATCACAGCTTTCTGCCAGTACTCGGTACACCGCATCCAAGTCACCAGGGGTATCAGGGAACTGATCATCAAGTTGTTTGAGCAACCAGCAAAAAGCGATTTCACTGTCGGTATCACCCACGGCCTTGAATCGACCTGTATCCAGCGCATCATATCCGGTCAGCTGCCCATTATGGGCAAACGTCCAATATTGTCCCCATAGCTCCCGGGTAAACGGGTGGGTATTTTCAAGACTGACGCCTCCGCGGTTGGCCTGTCGAATATGACTGATCACCGCGCAACTCTTGATTGGGTACTCCTGTACCAGTTCAGCAATACGTGACCGACAGCTCGGATTCGGATCTTTGAAAGTCCGAAATCCCTTACCCTCGTAAAAGGTGATCCCCCAGCCATCTTGGTGAGGACCGGTATTGCCCCCACGCTGCATCAAGCCGGTAAAACTAAAGCATATATCTGTCGGCACATTGGCACTCATGCCAAGTAATTCACACATAGTCCTTTATGCCCTTCCTCTATGTTCCTGCAAAAAACCAGGGTTATTTCGCCATTTCTTTTTCAATCAACATAATCAAAATATGGATAATCTTGATATGCACTTCCTGAATACGATCAGCATAACCGAAATGCGGTACACGAATTTCCACATCCGCAAGACCCGCCATCTTGCCACCATCTTTACCGGTTAAGGCAATCACTTTCATTCCCTTCGCCTTGGCGGCATCAATAGCCTTCAAGATATTACCGGAATTGCCTGATGTCGATAGGCCGAAAAGCACATCGCCTTTTGAGCCTACCGCTTCAAGGTAGCGTGAAAACACTGACTCATAACCAAAGTCATTGCTGACGCAAGACAGGTGGCTCGGGTCGGAAATCGCAATACCCGGGTAACCCGGACGGTTTTCACGGTAGCGACCTGTCAGCTCTTCGGCAAAATGCATTGCATCACAGTGAGAGCCCCCATTTCCACAAGACAATACCTTGCCACCTTGCTTAAACGACTCGGCCAAAAGTTTGGCTGCTGCTTCTATATCAGCAATATTCTTATCATCATTTAAGAAGCGATTGAGGACTTCTGCCGCTTCCATCAACTCGGCGCGGATGTTGTCTTGATACATAGGACCTTCTCTGACTTATCAAAAATTATTATCAACTAGCAGTGTACAAAGAAACGCTTGGAAGTGTCGACTCCTTCGGCTGAACATTGTGAGTCTTTATCGCCAAATGCTCACGTAATGACTCTGCGCAGGCATAACAGGCAACATTATCCACCGCCAGAAGACCTGTTGCTGCCAACTTCTTCTCAATATGTGTGGCAACGCCTAGCAGGTATACCGGATAGTCTCGGACCCGGTCGATGGCATTTTCCAACGCATGGATAGCGGTAATATCAACCGTCGTCACATCACAAAAGTCCAATACCACTGCCTGGGTATCCGGTGCGGTGTAATCAATGACCGATAACGCTTTTTCACTGGCGGCAAAAAACAGCGGGCCATTGATGTCATACACCACAACATCATCACCGAAGTTTTGGTGCAGGTGCCCGCCCGTCACTTTATCGACCGTCGTCAGTGAGGCAATACGCTGGATGAACAACACGCCGGCCAGCAGCAAACCGACGACTACAGCCACCACCATGTCGAATACAACGGTTAGGGTAAAGCAGGTCATCAGCACCGCGACATCCCGCCTTGGAGCGACTTTCAAGGTATGTACGAAGTGAGGTGCCTCGGACATATTCCACGCCACCATAATCAGCAGCCCCGCCAGTGCACTCATTGGCACGTACGAGAGCATTGGTGCCAAAGCTATCATCGCAGCCAGCACAAATAAGGCATGAACAATTGCTGATAAAGGAGAGAAAGCACCTGACCTAATATTAGTCGCCGTACGGGCAATGGCGGCTGTCGCCGGGATCCCACCAAAGAACGGAACCACTATATTCGCCAAACCTTGGCCAACCAATTCGGCATTGGGGTTGTGCTTGGTGCCCGTCATACCATCGGCAACGACAGCGCACAGCAATGACTCAATACAGCCCAACATAGCTATGGTAAATGCCGCAGGCAATAGCTCAATGACCAGCGCCCAGGAGAAATGACTGTCATGCCACGGCAACACGAACTGAGGCAGCACCTGAGGGATCCCCTGCCCGATCAAGTCACCAATCTGATAGTGGAATTTCTCCCCCAGCAAGCCAACATGGGCACCGCTGCTGTGGTTAACAAACAACGCTACCAGCGTGCCAGCCAATAGCGCCACCACATGGGCTGGTACTTTGGTTTTCAACTTGGCCCACAGAATAAAAACCACGATAGTCACGATACCAACTAGGGCATCAACCATATTCAAGGTCGGCATTGCACTGGCATACGCCACCACCTTCTCTGGAAAATGGATAGGATTTGTGGCCACACTCAGGCCGAGCAAATCTTTGAGTTGCAAGAAGGCTATCGTCAAGCCGATACCCGCGGTAAAGCCAGTCGTCACTGGGTACGGGACATAAGCCACCAGCTGGCCCAGGCGCAGAAATCCCATCAGCAGCAAGATCACCCCTGACATCATGGTTGCCAGCATCAAGCCGGACAACCCATATTGCTGGGTGATAGGCAAAAGGATCACCACAAAAGCTGCTGTCGGACCGGTGATATTAAAACGGGAACCACCTAACAGCGCTGCCAGCAAGCCTGCGACAATAACAGTATAAAGACCGTGCTGGGGCGGAACCCCAACTGCAATCGCCAATGCCATGCCCAACGGAATAGCAACAACCCCTACGGTAATGCCGGAGACAATATCAGCGCGCAACGTCGAGAGAGAAAAGCCTTCGCGCCAAGCCTGCCTGAACGCATCAAATAACAACACGGTAAACCCCTTACAAACCAAACGGGAACGACAAAAGCCAAACACAATTGTTACCGTTTGGTGAAGATAAATTGAAGAATTGTAAGTAGCTGTCATCCCGAGAGAGGGATCCGGCGGGCAACTTGTCAGTCGGAGTTCGGGAAAGGCAACAATCTGGAAAGGCTACTTTGCGTAACCTATTTCACTCCATGAAAATTCACGAAAATGCCGGCTTCAATGCCGCATTCCTAGCAATACGTGAACTATATCACGCGATCTTAATTGTGTGAGAAATTAACGCAAGCGCTTTTTTCCTTCCCGCTGATCTCGATCAATCCCTTATTTTACAACAAGTGACAAGACATCTTTACGTAACCACTCGCTTTCAGAATTGAAATTTATTTTACATTTCATTAAAAATCACATTACACTTAGAGCAAGTGGTTAGACCTCTTACCATGCATAAATTGTACCTAAAATATAATAAAACAACGCCCAAATAAGGAGATTGAACATGGTTACACTTGTGTACCTACTGGGGCTGGTTGGTATAACCGGTGTGCTCGCTTACCACCGGGCAAACCTACGCACCTTCACCCTCGCCATTGCTGCTGCACTGGCAGTGGGCACCCTACTCGATATTACTGGCCAGTTCAGCTGGTTAGCTTTTTTGATCATCGCTCTGCCGCTAAATATAACGTCTCTACGCCGCTCGTTAGTGAGCCGCCGCGCACTGGAAGCGTTCAAGAAAGTCATGCCTGAAATGTCACGGACGGAAAAAGAAGCCATTGACGCTGGAACCGTCTGGTGGGAAGCCGACTTGTTCCGTGGTGCACCCGACTGGAATAAGCTGCACGATATTCCTGCCCCGCGCCTGAGTCCAGAAGAGAAAGCGTTCCTCGATGGCCCGGTCAATGAAGTCTGCCGTATGGTCAACGATTTCCAGGTCACCCATGAGCTGGCTGACCTACCGCCGGAAGTATGGCAATACCTAAAAGAACACAAATTCTTTGCCATGATTATCAAGAAGAAATATGGCGGCCTTGAATTTTCGGCTTACGCCCAATCTCTGGTACTACAAAAGTTAACCGGAGTGTCTGCCGTGCTTTCTTCAACTGTCGGGGTGCCGAATTCACTCGGTCCCGGTGAGCTACTGCAGCATTACGGTACCAAAGATCAGAAAGACCATTACCTGCCCCGACTTGCCGAAGGCAAGGAGATCCCTTGTTTTGCCCTGACCAGCCCAGAAGCAGGTTCCGATGCCGGCTCTATTCCGGACTTCGGGATCGTCAAAAAAGGCTATTGGCAGGGAGAGGAAGTACTCGGGATGGAGCTGACCTGGAACAAGCGCTATATCACCTTGGCACCGATTGCCAGCGTACTTGGCCTGGCTTTCAAGCTGTTTGACCCGAACCACTTATTGGGTGATGAAGAAGAGCTGGGGATCACCTGCGCCCTGATCCCAACAGATATTGATGGTGTCGACATCGGCCGCCGTCACTTCCCTCTCAATGTCCCGTTCCAAAATGGTCCCACCCAGGGCGACAAAGTCTTTGTCCCTATCGAGTTTATTATTGGCGGTCAGGAAATGGCAGGCCAAGGCTGGCGTATGCTTGTTGAATGCCTCTCGGTCGGCCGTGGGATCACCTTACCATCCAACTCAACAGGCGGACTGAAGTCTGCGGCAATGGCTACCGGAGCCTATGCCCGTATCCGCCGGCAGTTCAAACTACCAATCGGTAAGATGGAAGGAATTGAGGAGCCATTGGCCCGCATTACCGGCAATGCCTATGTAATGGATGCGGCCAGTAATCTTACCGTGGCCGGTATTGATCTTGGCGAGAAACCCTCGGTCATTTCAGCGATTGTGAAATACCACTGTACCCACCGTGGCCAACGTAGTGTTATCGACGCGATGGACATTGTCGGAGGGAAAGGGATCTGTATGGGTCCAAGCAACTTCTTGGCTCGAGGTTACCAAGGGGCGCCAATAGCCGTAACCGTGGAAGGTGCCAATATCCTGACCCGATCGATGATCATCTTTGGTCAGGGGGCGATCCGCTGCCACCCGTATGTCCTTAACGAAATCAACGCCGCCTACAACGAAGATACCGAAAAAGCACTGCGTGAGTTTGATCAATCCTTGTTCGGCCATGTTGGGTTTGTGATCAGCAATATTGTGCGTTCATTCTGGTTCGGCCTGACAGATGGCCGTGGCTCTTCAGCTCCGAGAAAAGATCCAACGGCTCGCTACTACCAGCAACTGAACCGCTACAGTGCCAACTTGGCTTTACTTGCTGACATATCAATGGCAGTACTGGGTGGGTCTCTCAAGCGTAAAGAGCGCCTTTCAGCCCGACTGGGTGATGTACTGAGTCAGCTCTACCTTGCCTCTGCGACACTCAAACGCTACACGGACGAAGGTGCCAAGGCAGAAGATTTACCCTTGGTCCACTGGGGCCTTCAAGATGCGCTCTACCAGACTCAGGAAGCACTGGACGAATTTCTGCGCAACTTCCCGAACCGCCCGATTGCAGCAGTACTACGTACCATGGTGTTCCCGCTAGGACTGGGCCGCGTACGCCCATCGGATAAACTGGATCACAAGGTCGCAAGGATCATCCAAACGCCAAGTGAAACCCGCAGCCGTATTGGCCGAAACCAATACCTAGAGGCAACGCCAAATAACGCTGTCGGTATGATTGAAGAAACGCTGAACGATATCCTTGCCGCCGAACCAATCTACGACCGCGTCTGTAAAGCAGCAGGAAAGCGCATGCCGTTCATGCAGCTAGACAAAGTCGCAGAGAAAGGGCTTGAGCTTAATGTGATAAACCCTGAAGAAGCCGAGCTACTATGCCGGGCAGAAGAAGGTCGACTACGCACCATCAATGTCGATGACTTCGACTCGCAAGAACTAGCAGCCAAGCCCTACCAGCCGACACCTAAGGAAATAGCCGCTTAAATTAACCACAGCGCAAAACGACAAAGGGAAGCCTACAGGCTTCCCTTTTGCTATCCAGTGATTTATTCATTGTCCACCTAAGATACATAGTCAGGATAATAACAATCGCTCTATCACTCTCCCGGAGTTTAATTAACTCGCCGGTACACTGATTTCGGCGCTTTCCATCGCCTTTTTCACTTTACGCTTACGCCAAAGCACCGCCACCACAACGACCAGCACTATCACCAGTACATTGACCAATGCGATAATTTTCATAGCCTTGGCGCGAGCAACTTGTCGCTCCGCTTCTAGTTTCGCGAATTCAACCTGTCGCTCCTTGGCTTCTTGCTGCTCGCGAAAAGTTGCAAGATTCCGATCAAGCTGTAGCTCAGCCTGAATGGCAAAATGGCTTTCAGGAATTTGGAAAATAAGCTCACGTTTGCTGAAATTATCGGTGGCATAAAGCCAACCAGACCATGTATAGCGTCCAGGTAACTCACCATTGGGCAACCACACCGTCAAGGCTTCTTCATCCGGCAAGGCTGCCTGCTGGCTGATACTGGTTTCCCCTTCAAAGCTCACTTGCTCAATATGAGCAGCCAATGAACCTGTTTTTAATGCGCCTTCCTCACCCGTAACGACCACTTGATGATCTTCCGTTTGGCCTCGACCTTGAATAAAACTAGCATTAATCGGGGGTGGGTAGACCAAGACTTCTTGTTCAACCGTCCTCAGAAAAATACCATTGCCGGAGCTGACCTTAACCGTGTATTTACCTGGCTGGAGCTCTACTGGCAGGGCAACCGTAAACACCCCATCACCGGCAACCTCATCAAAACCATTCCCATCATCGGCGAAAATTCCCATCGGGATAGGCATCGGCAACGCTTCTTTCGGTAGTTCATCGGGGGTTTCAATATACTCATAGAACACCACTGACAAGTTAACTCGGTCAAGAAAATCACGTAAAGCCAAAGGCTGGCCAGCTTGGGTCAAGCGAGCGGTAAATTTAATGGTCTCCGATTGATAGAGCCTGGCGGGCAAGTTATCAACATCGAGCTTTAAATCAGACAGGACGGTAATATGGTTTTTCGGACTGACTTTCCCCACCGCCTGCCATGGACCTGGCATGGGATTTTCAATAGAAATAATATCCATCCCCGCCTCTTCGTACCAAGAGACATTCTCAGGATGGCGCCAGGCATAATACTTGTGGCCGTCTGGGCGAACCAAGACCACCGAATTACTTTTCTGATCGCGCTTGACCATAAAAGAGACTTGCTGCACCGTCGGGTCAACCCGGAAGCGATTATCCAGCCATGACATTACCGTGCTGTCGTCAGCACATGATAATAGTGGCCATAACAACAGCTGCGGCCAAACTAGCATTAGCAACCATAATCGCTTCATCATATCCTTACTGACGCCACATCACGTCGCCCTTCTTGTCGATAATATCCAAACGCGCTTCATGCGCTTGTATTTCATCGGCAGAAGCCCGGATAACCTTTAGTGCTTTTCGCCCAGAAGCTAACCGACGGATTGCATTTTCTGCACCAGCATCACTATTTTCACTGCCGCTGCTCAGGGCCAAGGACGTCTGGCCACCGGTCATCATCAGATAAACATCGGCCAGGATCTCGGCATCGAGCAATGCCCCGTGGAGCGTTCGGTGTGAGTTATCGATACCGTAACGGGAGCAAAGCACATCAAGGTTATTACGTTTACCCGGGAATAGCCGCTTGGCCATCGCAAGGGTATCGGTCACCTTGCAGATCTCTTCCGTTTTCATCGAAAGAGCTAGCTTTCTGAATTCATAATCCATGAAGCCGATATCAAAGGAAGCGTTGTGAGCGACCAGTTCGGCCCCACGGATAAAATCCATGAACTCCTGATGGATTTCACCGTAAGTCGGCTTATCAACCAAGAATTCATCGGTAATACCGTGGACATCAATCGCCTCGGCATCGATTTCGCGATCCGGCTTGATATATACATGGAAAGTATTGCCCGTTAACTTACGGTTAATAATTTCTACAGCACCGATCTCGACAATACAGTGCCCTTCATAGTGAGGGCCGGTCATATTCATACCAGTTGTTTCAGTATCGAATACGATTATGCGTTCATTTGTGGCTTTCATAGATACGATTGTGTCAGACTCAAGTTTTAACTAAGACGAATACTACCAAATATGACGAAGCAGGTAGAAATATTCACGGACGGTTCTTGTCTCGGCAACCCAGGACCGGGCGGCTATGGTACCGTGTTGCGCTATAAACAGCATGAAAAAGAACTCAACGACGGCTTTTTCATGACGACCAACAACCGCATGGAGCTTCTAGCCGCGATTGTCGGTTTGGCGAGCCTGAAAGAACCCTGCCAGGTCGATCTCACCACCGATAGCCAATATGTCCGTCAAGGGATCACTCAGTGGATCCATAACTGGAAAAAGCGCGGCTGGAAAACCGCTGAAAAAAAACCGGTTAAGAACGCCGACTTATGGCAACGCCTTGATAACGAAACCCAACGCCACCAAGTCAGTTGGCATTGGGTAAAAGGCCACGCTGGCCACCCTGAAAACGAACGCTGTGATGAGCTGGCTCGTGCTGCAGCAGAATCACCAACCCAAGATGATACCGGCTATCAGGCCAGTTAGTATCTAAGCCTAGCATTTCTGCTTGCGGGAAGCCTTGGTGCGGCAGTTCACTCCCAGCGGTGTCAGCTGTCGCCTGAGTTTCCAGGTTGGCTTAATCGGCTTTAGCGGGACTGTGCGCTTTCTTGCTACAATCAAGTACATACTACCGACAGACGATAAGCTATCCGACACCATTCCCTCGACCCAGGCCGAACAAGCTTGGTGACGCGTTGCAGGCAATATGGCAAAATTTTCATGAAACACCACTTCGTAGTTAAGCACCCCTAACCAGTCTTTTATCCGCATAGGCATGAACATGCGGCCTTTCCACGGAAAGCGTTTGCGGTTCCACGGCAAGAGCCCCCGTACCCCCAAAGCACTCACTGGATTGTTGCCACTAATAAGAATATAACCATCATCGACAATCACCCGGTCAACCTCGCGCAGCAATCGGTGGGGATCACTGCAGTAGTCCAACTGATGGGTAATAACGCAGGCATCAAACGCCTTTTCGACAAACGGCAAGGCAAAGGGATCGGCAACAACATTATGCAGAGGGTTGAACTTATCAATGCAAATCTGATGCTGGATGTTACAATGGCCACTGGCCAATTCGCAGCTTAGCCCACCCAGCTTTAGCATATGGTAGCCAAACAGTTTGGGCCACCACTCATCAAGCCGGGCCTGTAGTAGCTCTGCTGCCCACTCACCGTTGACGACTTGTGACCAGGTATGTGGTGGTTCTATATGTTTTAATATGCGGGCTGGCTTCATAGCAATTCCAAACTAAGTCGATGCTCAATAGCAAAAAAAGCCGGAGAAACAAAGATGCTGACCATTAAAAGCATACCTGCATTCAATGACAATTACATCTGGCTGATTCACAGTCCGGATAACCATTGCGTCGTGGTGGATCCCGGTGATGCTACCCCAGTCCTGGAACTCCTCGAAAAGGAAGAGCTTGAACTAGATGCCATCCTGATCACCCACCATCACAATGACCATATCGGCGGGATCAGCGAACTCAAACGCCGCTATCCGAATATCCATATTGTCGCCCCATCTGCCGAGCCTATCCCGGGCGTATCGCAGTCGGTCGATGACGGCGATCAGGTTGAAATTTTTGGTGAGCGCTTCATGGTCCTTGGCGTACCGGGTCATACTGCAGGCCATGTTGCCTATGTCGGAGACGGCAAGCTATTCTGCGGCGATACCCTGTTTTCTGCCGGTTGTGGCCGCTTATTCGAAGGCACCGCCGGGCAAATGTATGCCTCGCTGCAAAAGCTCAGTGCCCTACCCGATGAAACCGAAATCTACTGTGCCCATGAATATACCAGCAGCAATCTGGCCTTTGCCCTTGTTGCCGAACAAGACAACCCACACCTTCAGCGTTACCGCGAAGAGGTCGGCCGAATGAGAGCACAAGGGACTAGCACCATTCCTAGCACTTTGAAACAAGAAAAATTGATCAATCCATTCCTGCGTTGCGACCAGCCGAGCATTAAAAAATCAGTTGCAAATAAAGCAGTTAACGATAGCGACGTCGAAACCTTTGCAGCACTGCGTCGTTGGAAAGACGAATTTTGACCTGTGTCACTTGTCACTAAGGTGGTTGGACAAGTATTATCTCCAACTATTTTGGCTATAGGCTGGACACATGAAATCCCGATTTTTTTTGGCGAGTGCGCTACTTCTGGCTGGTTGCCAAATTACAAATACGACAAATACAGTAGAAGAAGAAAAAACAAACACAACAAATAATGATCCTGCGGCCCAAGTTGCTCCGACAGCAACCACTAAAACACCAACACCTGAGCCGCAGGTGGTTATTCCTAAGAAAGTTCCTACCCCTCAGGAACAGCAGGATGTGTGGCAACGCATCAGCATGCAGCTGAAGGCGGAGATCCCCAATGACCAACGCGTCATTCACTACCGTGACTGGTATCTGCGTCACCCCAGCCACCTCAACACCGTCGCCCAACGAGCCGAACCTTTCCTCTATATGATCACCGAGGAAATCGAAAAACGCGATCTGCCACTTGAACTAGCTTTGCTTCCGGTCGTTGAAAGTTCTTTCGACCAATTTGCCTATTCACACGGTCGTGCGGCAGGTCTTTGGCAAATCACCGCACCAACAGGGCGCAGTTTCGGCCTTGAGCAAAACTGGTGGTATGACGGTCGCCGCGACGTCGTGGAATCTACCCGCGCAGCACTGGATCTGCTTGAATACCTTAACCGTAAGTTTGATGGTAACTGGCTTCACGCTCTTGCCGCCTACAACACCGGTGAAGGCCGAGTATTCCGTGCAATTCGCAATAACAAAGCGGCTGGCAAACCGACCGATTTCTGGTCGCTGGACCTACCGCGAGAAACCAGTGACTACGTGCCGAAGCTACTCGCGGTTTCTGACGTGATCCAAAACCGCGACAAGTACGGCATCAGTATTCCTGCTATCGACAATGAACCAGCGGTAAAACTTGTTAAGCCAAAGACCCAGATGGATTTGGCGATGGCTGCCAAATTTGCCAATGTTTCTCTGGATGAACTTCAGCGCCTGAACCCGGGCTACAACCGCTGGGCAACCGCCCCTGAGGGTCCGAGCCACCTATTGCTACCGATCAGTAAAGTCGACAAGTTCAACAACGCCTTTGACGAAAATGGCCGCCGTGGCATGAAAGTGATCCGTTATGAGGTCAAGCCGGGCGATACCCTGAGTGTGCTTGCCCGCAAGCATAAAACAACGACCAAGCAGATCCAGCGTGCCAATAACATGAGTGGCACCAATATCCGTGTCGGCCGCCATATTCTGATCCCCGTAGCAATGCAGGACGGGGAAACTGTTGCTGCCCGTATGGCCAATAACACCCAGAAAAGCCATGGCAGCGGTTACCGCACAACGTATACTGTCCAGTCAGGCGATAGCTTATGGACCATTGCCCGCAAGCAGAAAGTCTCGATCGACGAAATCACCAAATGGAATGGGATCAACAAAAATTCTTCCCTTCGCGTTGGCCAGAAACTGACCCTGTGGAAGTCAAGTGAAACTGGTGGGGTGATCCGTACGGTTTTCTACAAGGTTCGCTCTGGGGACAATCTGAGTACCATTGCCCAGCGCTATAAGGTGAAAGTCGCCGATGTGGTGAAGTGGAACCAGATCAGTAGCCAGAAGTACCTCAAGCCGGGACAGCAATTAAAACTTTATGTTGATGTTACCAAGGTAAGTGTATGACGCCTTCCAAAAACCCGTTTATTGCGGCTCTTGATACCTTCCGCTCACCGATTGACTGTTTTGCAGCCGTTCACGAACGTCCCAAATGGGCGTTCTTACCGTACTTGATGATCATCATCGGTCCGTTCTTCTTTTGGGGGGGATACTTCAATCATGTCGATATGAGCTGGTTGCAGCAAACGCTGATGTTACAACTGCCCAATGTGGAGCAGCAAGTACAAGAGGCCTGGCTAACCAAGGAAGTCTTGTTAGCCGGAGAAGTATTCAGTGATTTCTTCGGCCGGACAGCCGCTATTTTTGTCTTGGCTCTTTGGCTTAACCTGGCAACCAAGAGCAGCAAATATAAGCACAGTTTCGGCAAGTGGCTCGCTGCGGCGTGCTTTATCATGCTGCCAGCAGTTATCGGCGACTTCGCCAGCTATCTGAATGCAGTATTCAACACCAGTAACTTCTTGCCTAATGCGGCTGATCTAAACAGCCTCAATGGCTTCCTGAAGCTACCGTTGAATCATCCTTGGTCTGCCTTTGCGACCACTGCACCACTTCTGGCACCATGGTACATCGCCTTGAGCTATGCCGCCGTCGCTGCTTGGACAGACTATGACAGAGCTAAATGTATCATCGTCGCAGCCTTACCTTGGCTGATGACCCTGATCGTCTGGCCAATAATGATTATTGCAGCCTAAAGTTGGCAATGATCGGGTTATGATCGGAGGCATCGGTTGTCGGTGCCTCCGCGCTTACCAGCGCTAACCCGCGATAATAGACATGATCAAGCGGCTTGCCAAACACCTTCACCCGTTGATCACGACGTAATACGGCATCTTCCAAGCCGAGACTGCGGGCAAAATCATCCACTACATCCAGCCTCGCCTGACGCCAGGTATTGAAATCGCCAGCCAAAATCATCGGGCCAATATGTTTATCTAGTACTCGCTTCAGGGTACGAAACTGCTCTTTGTATTCTTCCAGCCCCAGAGCAAAGTTCACCCCGTGCAGGTTAACTACCGCCAGTGTCTGGCCATTCGAAAGATTGAACTCGGACAACAAGGCCGACTTTGGTAAACGCAGCCAAGGTTCCATCGCCAGGTAGGCACAGGTTGTCTTGGCATTGACCGAAGACAAATTCATCACCCCAGCAGGCGTGTTAAGGAATTTGAAGGCATTGGCCATTCTTACCTTCCACTGAGTATCATCTAAATACTCTTTCAGCTCCGTGGTCAGGCTAGCCTCTTGCAGTAAAACCAACCCGCTGTCTTGGCTGAATCTCTCAAGCTCTGTTCGCCAGTTTTCTTTCTGCTGCTTATAGATATTCCAGACTGAAACCGAAAAATTACCGTCTTGATCCAGCGGCAGTGCAACATCGCTTTTTATACAATTGAACGAGAACTGCGGTGCCAACACATTGGCACTAACTTCAGGCACTTCAGACACATCAAACGACCAGTTCAGTGCTCCTGTACTGATCCCCAGCGCTCCTGCGACAACCCCCAATCCTGCTACAACCTTGGTATAACGCGACATCAAACTTACCTAACGACAACAACAATGATTCAACGGCCACATACCAATTAGGCATGTACCAAACAGGTAACAACAAAAAGGAAAGCGGCCTAGTGACCGCTTGGAGTATCAGTAATGACTACCATTGTCATAATACGCTGACGCAGTCAGCGCAGTAAAAATCACAGCAACATCCTGTTCTGGCTCTTCAAGTTCAGTGCGTACAGCCTCGGTGATCAACTGGGCGACCTGATCCTGAACCTCTTGGCCACGATCGAACCACAGCACTTCCACAAACGGATAGGCATCAGATACTTCACCGTCAAAAATAAAGGTCGTTGAAACATGCTCGAGGGTAAAATCCTCGCGAGGACAAACCATTAGTGGCTCCAAAACATCAACCAACTTGGTCGACAACGCCTTCACATGATCAAATTCAATAGCTCGAAAACGTAAGTGCGGCATGGTGACTCCGATTTTACTCAACCTGAAAAAGCCACAAGATACCATCTAACACATCTTTTTCGCAGTTTTTTTTGTCAATTTAGAGTCAGACTCTTCCCACTACCCCATCCCTTCAAGCTGTTTAATATTTCAATAAAAGAGATATTTTGCTACCATACACAAAAAATAAAACATCGTTCAATTAAATGTAGATAGCAATAGTATGTTTAAAAAATTACTTCCCTTTTTAGCTCTCAGCCTCATCGCTACATCACAGGCCAGTGCCGCAGGCAACAACACAGATCAGCATATTAGAGAGCTGAAATACCAGATCCGATTACTGACCCAAAGGGTGGATACCCTGGAAAGGGAGCTGGAACGAAAACATGACAACGATCGCCATGACCAAATGTACCAATGTCAGATGAGTGTCTTTGGTCAAAGATACAAAGGCCGCTCATCAAGTCGCGGCAAGGCGATAAGCAAGGTAGTTAATCAGTGCAGCAGTGATCATGATCATATGTTTTGCCGCCCCGAAGCCGTTAGCTGCAAGACTTACTGATAATACTACGCCCTCAAGAGAGAGTGTTTGTTTAATAAGCAATACTAAATACTGCACATACGAAAAAGGCTCCAGCATTTCTGCCTGGACGCGTAGTCTAGAGCCTTGAATGTGTTAGGGGGACCGGGCTGGCGAGCCAAGGGGACGCCTAGTTCTCCCAATATTGCTTTGCAGAAGCAACAGATGCAAAAAAGCCCCGACATTTCTGTCGAGGCTTTCGAAGGTGGCAGGGGTAGAGAGATTCGAACTCCCAACACGCGGATTTGGAATCCGCTGCTCTGCCAATTGGAGCTATACCCCTGTAGCTATTTTAAAGACTTAACTCTGTCTGAATAAGTGGCGGAGCGGACGGGACTCGAACCCGCGACCCCCGGCGTGACAGGCCGGTATTCTAACCAACTGAACTACC
>NZ_JBNNXU010000030.1:0-55460 GCF_052873915.1 Photobacterium sp. DNB22_13_2 | reverse complement strand
GCGACACTAGCTCAGCTGGTAGAGCGCAACCTTGCCAAGGTTGAGGTCACGAGTTCGAACCTCGTGTGTCGCTCCAATTTCAGGATAGATGTGCTCCCACGAGGAACCTCGCGTACCTAGTCGGCCACGTCGCTCCAATTTCATTGCTGCCGCTGCATGAGCAGGGGAACGGCAAAGCTACTACTGTGAAGTATTAGTTCAATTGCAACATTCCTGGGTTAATCGATTCTCGATAATCTTGTGTGTTGTTTCAATGTTCCATAGCCTGAGGGTTATTGGGAACCATTATGAAGCGATCAGCTTCGAAAACATCATTGTTGATTTGCCCCTACAGCCTTATGGCTGTTTATTTTTATTAAGCAATATCGAAATGCTCTGTTTGGTGTCAAATGACGACACAAGCTCTTTGAATGGTGTGATACGGGTAATGTAAATTGCCAGCAGGGAGCTGTGAATCGTATCTGTCTTAATTTATCCCGACCAGCTTATGCCTGAATGCCTTGTCGTTCGTGGGTTTGAGCCTGTGGCGGATAGAAAATACTGAGATCGTGCACAGAGTTATCCACAATTTCATGTTGTGGGTAAGTCGGTTGATTACGTGTGCCGATACAGTGTGAACAAGTCTGTATTTATCTTTTTATTCTTCAATCGAACAATAATCTAAAAAAAATCATCCACAATGTAAAGTGTTGTTTTTTATAGATTTGGATGCCTTTATTCAAGACTTATATACAACTTGATCCACTCTGTGGATGTTTGGATAACTTTTTTTGAGTAGGCCCTATTGGGCTGTGTTTAATATTGGGAATAGCAGATAAACAGACAAAATTGAAAATGTTTTCCACATTAGCTCAGAAGCCTGATCAAGCTCTCACTATGTGTGGATAACGTTGCAATATGGCAGCCGGACAGTTTTTCCTCCCCACTAGGCATCGCGTGGTAGGCCTTTCTCCACGATGCGCACTAGTCGTTTAGTGCTCACAGGCAGGACATTGATAGCAGCCTGTTGGCGCTTCTCGAGTTGCTTGCCTTTTGCCCAATGGATGTGTTCATCCAATAACGCATTTTCACCCTCTCTGGACTCCAATGCTTCGATGATTTCTGGGCTATATGGGGCATTTCCCATCGCAATGGTCAAATTTCGTAGCCATTGAATATGGCCGATGCGGCGAATTGCTGAACCTTCAGTGTTTTTCAGGAAAGCGGCTTCGGTCCAAGCATACAGTGTAGTCAAAGGTTGCAGGCGTAAGTTGTCACGGCAGTGATAATCGGTTTCTTTTGTCACTTCGGAAAAGCGGTTGAATGGGCAGACGAGCTGGCAATCATCGCAGCCGTAAACTCGGTTGCCTATCGCTTCCCGGAACTCTTCAGGGATCACACCGTCAAACTCTATGGTGAGATAAGAAATACACCGTCGAGCATCAACCACGCCTTCTTCGACAATTGCTTGGGTGGGGCAACTGGTCATACAGGCGACGCATTTACCACATTGGTTTTCCTCAGGGCTATCAACAGGCAATGGTAGGTCGATAAGCAGCTCACCAAGGAAAAACCATGAGCCAGCCTGTTGGTTCAGTAGCAACGAGTGCTTACCGGTCCAGCCCAGTCCGGCTTTTTCAGCCAGCGGGCGTTCCAAGATGGGAGCCGAATCAACGAATGGCCGATAGCCAAATGGCCCCACTTCCTGCTCAATCAATTGCCCGAGTCGCTTGAGCCGGTTACGTATCAGCTTGTGGTAGTCACGGCCGAGGGCATATCGGCTGATATAGGCGGTCTCTGGATGACTTAGACTGTGGGCAAAGCTTGCCTCAGGTGGTAGGTAATCCATTCTTGCGCTGATCACCCGAACGGTGCCAGGGTGCAGTTCTGCTGGGCGTGCCCGCATCATGCCATGGCGGGCCATCCAGTCCATGTCGCCATGGTAGCCAGCATCGAGCCAGCGTTGCAGTTGCGCTTCATGTTGGCTCAAATCGACATCGCTGATCCCAACCTGCTGGAAACCGAGTTCTAGGCCCCATTGCTTGATTTTTTGGGTCAGATTGCGATAGTCGATGGTCATACTTGCAGTACCGGGCTTAATAGGGGGCGGAAGTTTACCACAACCACAGCAAATGTTGAGAGGATCATCATGAAGATCTTGGTCTGTTGATCGTACTAATTGATGTTGTCGCTACAATGGAGCTTGCCAATGTGGCATAGGTCCGCCATGTTGACGAGAAAAGGGAGGCTTTCATGAGTACGGAATATTGGTCTGGCAAACTTTACCGAGCTGAGCAGGTTCGCCGGGGAGAGCAGCAGGTCGCTGCACAGCAGCAATTGGATATGTACCAGTTGATGGAGCGGGCCGGCACCGCGGTGTTCCGAGTGCTTGAGCAAGAATTTTCCCGTCAGCAGCACGTATTGGTATGCTGTGGCGGCGGTAATAACGGTGGGGATGGCTATGTCGTCGCCCGGTTGGCATGCGAAGCTGGCTATCAGGTGACGCTTTGGCAGTTGGGGGAGGCTGCGCGGCTTACAGGAGATGCAGCCAAAGCCCGGGATGCCTGGCTGGCGGCCGGAGGTCAGATTTTGCCCCCCGGTAAGGCGATCCCAACCACGATCGAGGTGGTGATCGATGCTTTGCTGGGAACCGGCCTCAGCGGTGAGGTACGCCCTGAAGGGCAGCGGTTGATCGCGATGATCAATCGGATCTCGTTGCCTGTGATCGCGGTCGATATTCCGTCTGGGCTTTGCGCGGATACCGGGAAGATCCTCGGTCAGGCCATCAAAGCCTGGGTCACGGTGACCTTTATAGGTAGCAAGCAAGGCTTATGGACGGCGCAAGCGGCTTGTTATGTTGGCCACGTGCAGTTTGCAGGGTTGGAGGTGGCGGATGCCTTTGAACAAATCGAGTCGTCTTCGGTAATAGTAAGCCAAGCCTCCGATATCGCGTTCTGTTTGCCCCCAAGGCAGCGTGATGCCCATAAGGGTGATCACGGTAGGATCTTGTTGGCCGGAGGTGATCATGGGATGGGTGGGGCGATTCGTATGGCGGCCGAAGCGGCGGCAAGGGCCGGAGCAGGCCTGACGGCCGTACTGACGCAACCTGACAATGTGTTGGCAATTGTGGCAGCAAGACCTGAAATAATGCCCCTTGGTTGGCTGGATTCGGACAGTGCAGTCCTGGCCCAGCGATTGCGTTGGGCCGATGTGTTGGTTTTGGGCCCTGGACTCGGTCAATCGGCGTGGAGTCGGACTTTATACGACGTTCTCGCCCAGACAGACAAAAGACATGTGGTGGATGCAGATGGATTGAACTTATTAGCGCATTCACCAGACTATAAAAATAATCGTATAATTACTCCTCACCCCGGAGAAGCGGCAACGTTGCTGGCCTGTTCGGTCGCGGAGGTGGAAGCCGATCGCTTCTGTGCCGCAAGATCCCTGCAACAGAAGTATGGCGGAGTGGTCGTGCTAAAAGGTGCAGGGACCTTGGTGGATGATGGTACCCTATGCTGGGTATGTGCAGCGGGGAACCCAGGAATGGCAACGGGTGGGATGGGGGATGTGCTTTCCGGTATCATAGGGGCGTTGCTGGGCCAAGGTTTGTCTTTGGCAGCGGCTGCCAGATGCGGAGTATGGATCCACAGTACCGCTGCCGACCGCTGCGCAGCAGAGGGGGAGCGTGGTATGCTTGCCAGCGATTTGTTCCCTCATATTCGACAATTAGTAAATCCAAGATAAGAAGACAATGCATAGTTTTGAAATCCTGCTCGTTGATGAGCAGGCGACGGTAGATTTAGGCCACAAACTGGCCCACTCCTGTCAGCGCCAGACCACCATTTATCTTCATGGTGACTTGGGCGCTGGGAAGACCACCTTTAGCAGGGGCTTTATTCGCTCTTTGGGCCATCAGGGGAATGTGAAAAGCCCTACCTATACTTTGGTGGAACCTTATGAACTTCCGCCTTGGCAGGTCTATCATTTCGATCTGTACCGTCTTGCGGATCCTGAAGAGCTAGAATTTATGGGGATCCGTGACTATTTTGCCGCGGATGCCATCTGCTTGGTGGAATGGCCGGAGAAAGGGGCTGGCGTATTACCAGAAGCTGATCTTGAATTAGATATGCGCTATCACGGTGAGCAACGTAAAGTTACCCTGACGGCAAATAACGAATACGGTAGTGAACTCATTAAACGCTTGGAGTTGTGTTGATAGGATGTCGTTACGGGCTTTTTTGAATGCTGTGATTTTAGGGGCCAGTCTGTTTAGCTCATTGGCCATGGCAAATGAGTTGAAAGGGATCAGGGTTTGGCCGGCACCAGAGGAAACTCGCGTGGTGCTGGATCTAAAAGACGAGGCGGTTTTCAGCTATTTCACCTTGACCAAGCCAGATCGCTTGGTGGTGGATCTCAAACAGACTTCGTTGAAAACAAAGTTGCCTGTGGTGGTGAAGGACAGTGCGATCCTGACCAAAATTCGCAACAGTGGTGCGCCAGAAAAAGGGACCTACCGCCTGGTGCTGGAAATGAAAGCGGGGATGACCCCGAACCTGTTTACGCTAGCACCCACGCCCGATGGCCATTACAGTCATCGCTTGGTGTTGGACTTGCCGCATGGCAAAGCTGCCCCAGTAAAGAAGCCTGAATCGACCTCGAAGCAGTCTGTTGCGAACCAACAGGCCATATTGCCTTATGGCAGTGACGATATTATCGTCGCGATCGATCCTGGCCACGGTGGAGAGGACCCGGGGTCGATTGGTCCGAGCCGTTTATATGAAAAGAAAGTGACGTTGGACATTTCCAAGATAGTTGCGGCCCGGATCAATGCTACCCCGGGAATGAAGGCCGTGATGACCCGTCAGGGGGATTACTTTGTTAACCTCAACCGACGTACCGAATTGGCCCGTAAAAAGCGTGCCCATTTACTGGTCTCTATTCATGCTGACGGTTTCCATAAACCTCAGCCACGTGGCGCATCGGTATGGGTACTCAATACCCGCCGGGCGAACAATGAAATTGGCCGCTGGCTTGAACAGCATGAAAAGCAGTCCGAGTTGCTCGGTGGCGGTGATGTACTGTCCGGTGGCAGTGATGACCAGTATTTGAGTATGGCGGTTCTCGATTTGCAGTTTAGCCATTCCCAGAAGGAAGGCTATGACGTCGCCAGTCGGGTGCTGAAAGAGATGAGCAAGGTCACGACCTTGCACAAGAGCAAGCCGGAGCATGCCAGCCTGGCGGTGTTGAAGTCTCCGGATATTCCGTCGTTGCTGGTTGAAACGGGGTTTATCACCAACCCGACCGAGGAGCGACTGCTAAACTCGAAGTCACACCAGAACAAACTGGCGGATGCGGTCTACCGTGGCGTATTGTCGTATTTTAACGAGAAGCCACCGGAAGGGACCCTATTTGCTTCTCGCAACCAGGGAGTCAAGCACAAGGTCGCCAGTGGTCAGTCGCTGAGCGTGATCGCTAACCGTTACGGCACGTCTGTGGCAGCTATAAAACAGGCTAATAATCTCAAGTCGAATACCTTGAAGGTCGGCCAGGTGTTGGTGATCCCGGGTAAAGCACCGGTAACGGCACCGGCAGCTGTGACGACAACCACTAAGACGGTGACGCATACCGTGAAGCGTGGAGACTTCCTAGGCAAGATTGCTAGCCAGTATGGGGTGACTGTCGAGAGTATCAGGCGTGATAATAAATTACGTTCCGATGAACTGGCAATCGGCCAAAAACTGAGAGTGTCAACGACGGTTCCGGTAACCGCTCCCACAACGGTAGCTAGAGCGACAACCACCAAAACGGTGACGCATACCGTGAAGCGTGGTGAATTCCTTGGCAAGATAGCCAGCCAGTATGGGGTGACTGTTGCGAGTATCAGGCGTGACAATGCGTTACGTTCCGATGAACTGGCGGTTGGCCAAAAGCTGAAAGTTTCAGTGAAGGCCCCGGCATCGGTGGTTCATACCGTGCAGCGGGGGGATTTTCTCGGTAAGATTGCCACTCGCTATGGAGTGACTGTCAGTCGTTTGCGTGAAGCGAACCAATTACGCTCAGATAAATTGGCGGTTGGACAAAAACTTACTATTCCGAGTAGTTGATTATGCCTATTCAGATCTTGCCAGCTCGTTTGGCGAACCAAATTGCTGCTGGTGAGGTGGTAGAGCGACCCGCGTCGGTGGTCAAAGAGCTGGTTGAAAACAGCTTGGATGCGGGAGCAACCCGCATCGATATTGATATCGATAAAGGCGGCAGTCGAACAATCCGGATCCGTGACAACGGCAAGGGGATCCCAAAGGACGAGCTGGGCTTGGCCCTGAGCCGCCATGCAACGTCAAAAATTGCCACGCTCGATGATCTAGAAGCCATTGCCAGTCTGGGCTTTCGTGGTGAGGCGTTGGCCAGTATTAGCTCGGTGTCGCGCCTGACCCTAACCTCTCGCACAGCCGAGCAGGAAGAGGCCTGGGCCGCGTATGCCGAAGGGCGGGATATGGAGGTGCAACTCAAGCCCGCAGCCCATCCTGTCGGGACTACGCTGGAGGTGTTGGATCTGTTTTTCAATACGCCGGCCCGACGTAAATTCCTCCGTACCGAAAAGACCGAATTCGGCCATATCGACGAGCTGCTAAAGCGCATCGCCCTCAGCCGGATGGATGCCACCATTAATCTCCGTCATAACGGTAAGGTGATTCGTCAGTATCGTGCGGCCAGCACCCAAATCCAGAAAGAGCGTCGCTTGGCCGCTGTGTGCGGGCAGGCCTTCTTGGAGCATGCCCTGGCGGTTGAATTGGCCCATGGCGATCTCAAGCTCGGCGGTTGGATTTGCAGCCCGCAGGGCGCAAGATCACAGAACGATATCCAGTACTGCTATGTCAACGGGCGGATGATGAAAGACAAGCTGATTAATCATGCTATCCGCCAAGCTTACGAGACCAGTCTGGCCGCCGATCAATATGCGGCCTATGTGCTGTTTATAGAGGTCGATCCACACCAAGTGGATGTCAACGTGCACCCGGCCAAGCATGAAGTTCGCTTTCATCAGGCCCGTTTGGTGCATGACTTTATTTGTCAGGGGTTGCAAAGCGCCTTGATTGAAGGGGCGGCGGATGACGCCGATCAGATGGTGAATGCGCCGGCTCCTAGGGCCAGTGCCCGAGCACCGGAAGCGCCGTACTCATCGACTTCACCCTCAACTCAGCCTTCCCATTCTCATGGTATTGCCGAACCCAATGCGGCATTGGCTGCCGTGGCTCGCACCCCGGATTACCCCAATAAGGCTCCTGCCCGAGACTGGCTTGTAGCTGGCACGCCTTCAGGAAGGACCGCTGTCAGTGATGCTGGCGATCAAGGCTCTGAGCCTGAATCATTAGGCTATCGCGATAGAACGGATACCTCCTATGTTCCGTCAAGGGATGAACAGACCTATTGTGGAAATGATGGTTCAACGGGTGGATCTGGTCGCTCTGGTGGTAATAGCCGCTCCCGCTATCAGGATGACGGCCCTAGTCCGGAAGAAGTCGAGGTCTACCAGCAGCTGATGCAGACGGTGGAATCGTCGCCGACGCCAGCGTCATCGAGTTTGCCGGTATCCAGCCAGTCTCTAGCTAGCCAATCGCCTGCTCAACCACAGGCCAAGCAGACCGCTTCCTTCCATGAGAGGAAAGCTGTCAGCCAGGTGCCAACCCGTCAGGATACCATCGATACGACCAATGGAGTCGGGCTGGGCAAGGCCCTGTCGCTGGTGGCGAAGCAATACTTACTGCTTAACCGTGATGACGGTCTGGCCCTATTGTCATTGCCCCGGGCTCAGAGCCTGCGGAGCAAAGGGCAGTTACGTTTGGCCCAGGGTGAAGGGTTGAAACCGCAGCCCCTGCTGATCCCCCATTCCATCCCCGTCGAGCCGAGTATGATAAACTGCGCCGAGCAGCATGCGATGTTGCTTAAGCAGCTCGGCATACAGCTCAAGGCCAAGAACAAACAGCAGTTGATTATTTTGTCGGTATGCCAGCCATTGCGTCAGCAGAACCTGCAACAATTGATACCGGCGCTGTTAGCCTACCTCATGTCCGTGGCCGAAGATGCCGAAGCGCAAGGGTGGGACAAACTGTTAGACTGGCTGGCAGGGCAGCTGACTGTGCCCACAGAAGCCTATACCTTATCCCAAGCAATCCAGTTGGTCACTGAACTGGAGCAGCTATGGGGCCCAGAACTCGAACACTTTTTTTCAGACTTGTTGCGCCCGGTTGACGTGAGCGCAGCAGTAGAAGCTTTTAATTATGACTAAGCCACTACCACAGGCAATTTTCCTGATGGGTCCGACAGCGTCGGGCAAAACTGATTTGGCGATCCGATTGCGCCAACAACTTCCGGTAGAGTTGATAAGCGTTGATTCAGCCCTTATCTATAAGAATATGGATATCGGTACGGCAAAGCCCGATGCCGACGAGTTGGCGCAAGCGCCACATCGATTGATCGATATTCGTGATCCAGCGCAAAGTTATTCAGCTGCAGACTTTCGCGCTGATGCACTGAAAGAAATGGCTGATATAGTTGCACAAGGGCGCATTCCTTTATTGGTTGGTGGTACTATGTTGTACTACAAAGCATTATTGGAAGGTTTGTCGCCATTGCCAGCGGCTGAACCGGTGATCCGAGCTCAGATTGAGCAGGAAGCGGCGGAGAAAGGCTGGCAGGCGATGCATGAGGAATTGGTACGGATCGACCCAGTTTCCGGGGCGCGTATCCACCCCAATGATCCCCAGCGCCTTTCACGCGCATTGGAAGTTTTTCGTATTTCGGGTAAAACTTTAACTGAGCTGACGAAAACTCAAGGCGATACTTTGCCTTACAGGGTTCACCAGTTTGCAATAACGCCCACGGATAGGGCTGTGCTGCATCGGCGGATCGAGCAGCGTTTTGAGAAGATGATCGACGCAGGTTTTGAGCAGGAAGTACGAGCTTTGTATGAACGCGATGATCTGCACCCAGACCTTCCTTCAATTCGTTGTGTTGGTTACCGTCAGATGTGGGAATATTTGGACGGGCAGTGTTCTTTGGATGAAGCGGTTTTCCGCGGTATCTGTGCTACTCGTCAATTGGCGAAGCGTCAAATTACCTGGCTGAGAAGCTGGAAAGATCTGACGTGGTTGGATAGCAGTGACCCAGAGTTGGCGTTACAAACCGTCACAAACTCAGTTAGATGTGATGTTTGATTAACGTGTATACTGGTTACTGTTTTGCGTATTTTTAATTTTGTTCGTTGCTAACTACAACTACAAACAAATAAGGAAAAGAAATAATGGCTAAGGGGCAATCTCTGCAAGACCCATTTTTGAACGCTTTGCGTCGTGAAAGAATCCCAGTTTCAATCTACCTGGTTAACGGTATCAAGCTACAGGGCCAGATTGAGTCTTTTGATCAGTTTGTGATCCTACTGAAGAACACTGTAAACCAGATGGTATACAAGCATGCGATTTCAACTGTGGTACCGGCTCGTCCAGTTAACCACCACCATACAGGTGATCGCCCAGCTTCGGCAGAACGTTCACAAGAAAAAACCGAAGAATAATACTCTTCATTAAGGAGTTGATTGCTTGTTTGACCGTTATGAATCCGGTGAGCAGGCAATTCTTGTTCATATCAACTTCACGCAAGAAGGGGAGTGGGAAGACTTAAGCGAATGCGAAATGCTAGTCTCCTCGGCGGGAGTCAATACGCTACGGGTGGTAACCGGTAGTCGTAAAACTCCCCACCCTAAATATTACGTGGGTGAAGGTAAAGCACAGGAAATTGCCGAAGCGGTTCGGGCTGAAGACGCCGATATCGTCATATTCAACCATTCTCTTTCTCCAGCGCAAGAGCGCAACTTGGAGCAGATTTGCAAATGCCGTGTATTGGACCGTACCGGTCTGATCCTCGATATCTTTGCTCAGCGAGCGCGTACCCATGAGGGTAAGCTGCAAGTCGAGCTGGCACAGCTACGTCACATCTCAACCCGACTGATCCGCGGTTGGACCCACCTTGAGCGTCAAAAAGGCGGGATCGGCTTGCGTGGACCGGGTGAAACCCAGTTGGAAACGGACCGCCGTTTGCTTCGCGATCGAATCAAGACGATTTTGCGCCGTCTTGAAAAAGTCTCCAAGCAACGTGATCAGGGGCGCCGTGCACGAAACCGTGCCGAAATCCCAACGATTTCACTGGTTGGTTACACCAACGCCGGCAAGTCGACGTTGTTTAACCGGGTGACCGATGCTGGTGTTTATGCTGCTGATCAGCTGTTTGCCACCCTGGACCCGACTCTGCGCAAGGTTGATGTAGCCGATGTTGGCACTTCGATCTTGGCCGATACGGTCGGTTTTATTCGCCACTTGCCCCATGATCTGGTCGCAGCCTTCAAGGCAACCCTGAAAGAAACTCAGGATGCCAGTTTGCTGTTACACGTGGTCGATGCTAGTGATGACCGTTTTCGTGAAAATATTGAAGCGGTTGAGACGGTGCTCGAAGAGATTGATGCCGGCGAGGTGCCAATCTTGGTTGTGATGAATAAGATCGATAATCTAGAAGGTGCATCGCCACGTATTGAACGTGATGAGAACGGTGTTCCTCAACGAGTTTGGGTCTCGGCGATGGAAGGACTAGGGATTGAGCTGCTGTTTGAAGCTCTGACCGAGCGTCTCTCTGGAACCATGGTGAAGCATACCTTGCGGTTACCGCCTCAGTACATCGGGCGCTACCGGAGCAAGTTTTACCAGCTGGGGTGCATTGTCAGTGAGGAATATGACACTGATGGCAGTCTGCAAATTGACATCCGCTTACCGCTGGTAGAGTGGTCTAGGTTACAAAAAAGAGAAAGTACTTCGTTAGATGACTTTATCGTTGCTTAATGGACTGCTAGAGTAATAAGAAAAACTGTCGTCATATCATATTGATGGAGTTCTATAATGGCGTGGAATGAGCCTGGAAACAACGGCGGCCGTGATAAAGACCCTTGGGGGAACAATAATCGCGGTGGTCGTGAACAAGGTCCGCCGGACCTCGATGAAGTTTTTTCAAAACTGAGTCGTAAATTCGGTGGTATTTTTGGGAATAAAAAGGGACCTTCGACCGGCGGCAGCGCTGCAGGTCTTGGGGCAATAGCAGTTGTGGCTGCAGCGGTATGGGGCTTTTCTGGTTTCTATACCATCGGTGAAGCGGAGCGCGGGGTTGTTTTGCGTTTCGGTAAATTCTACGAAATGGTAGATCCAGGTCTGAACTGGAAACCTACTTTTATCGATGAAGTAGAGCCGGTAAACGTGCAGGCTATTCGTTCTTTGCGCAGCTCAGGTTTGATGCTGACTAAAGACGAAAACGTACTGAAAGTTGAAATGGACGTTCAGTATCGCGTGGCCGAGCCACAGAAATACCTGTTCAGCGTGACTAATGCCGATGACAGTTTGCGTCAGGCCACTGACTCTGCACTGCGTGCGGTGATTGGTGACTCGACCATGGACCAAGCTCTGACCACTGGGCGTCAGGTGATTCGTGCGAATACGCAAGAAGCGATCGACGGCATTATTCAGCGCTACAACATGGGCTTGTTTGTCGTTGACGTCAACTTCCAGTCTGCTCGTCCACCGGAAGCAGTGAAAGATGCTTTCGATGATGCTATCGCAGCGCGAGAGGATGAAGAGCGCTTCGTTCGTGAAGCAGAAGCATACAGCAATGACATCTTGCCGAAGGCAACAGGTCGTGCTGAGCGTCTGAAGAAAGAAGCTGAAGGTTATTCTGAGCGCGTGATCAACGGTGCATTGGGTGAAGTGGCTCAGTTTGAAAAGCTGTTGCCTCAATACCTAGCGGCACAGGAAGTAACGCGTAACCGTCTGTATCTTGAGACGATGGAACGTGTTTACTCTAACACCAGTAAAGTAATGGTCGACTCGAAATCAAGCGGCAATCTGTTGTATTTGCCTCTGGACAAGCTGATTAACCCTGCCCAGCAGAGCAGTCAGCCGAAGAGCAGCTCGTCTACTGATTACGGTATTGAGTTGGAGAAAGTCGAGACCGCCCCGGTATCAACCGCTCCACGTAGTACCGATACTGGCCGCCAGGGGAGATTTTAATTATGCGTAAGTTAATGATCCCGGTGATTGTTGTCTTTATCGCGACGTTGCTGATGTCAATGTTTGTGGTACAGGAAGGCGAACGTGGAATTGTTGTCCGTTTTGGCCGTATTCTTAAAGATGCCAATTCTGATGTAGCACGGATCTACGAGCCAGGCTTGCACTTCAAAGTGCCAGTGTTTGATCGGGTCCGAACGTTGGATGCCCGTATTCAGACTATGGATGACCAAGCTGACCGTTTCGTAACGTCTGAGAAAAAAGACGTGATCATCGATACCTACGTGAAGTGGAAAATCGAAGATTTCGGCCAGTACTACCTGACAACTGGTGGTGGTGATGCATCAACAGCAGAAGCGCTACTTAAACGTAAAGTGGTGGATAGCCTTCGTGCTGAAATCGGTTCTCGAGAAATCAAGCAGATTGTTTCAGGCCCAGATCGCGGTGACCAAGTCGACAGCAATGCAGTTGTTGAAGAAGATGACGCACCGGCAACAGAAATCGTCGCTGAAATTGCACCTCGTAAAGAGGTTGAAGGTCAGCGTGATCAAATTATGGCCAATGTATTGGCCGACATCAAAGTCAGCGCTTTTAAAGACTTGGGTGTTGAGGTAGTTGACTTCCGAATGAAGAAAATCAACCTACCGGATGAGATCAGCGAATCTATCTACCGCCGTATGCGTGCCGAGCGTGAGTCTGTTGCCCGTAAGCACCGCTCTCAGGGTCGCGAGAAAGCCGAGGTTATCCGTGCCCAGTCTGAGCTTGAAGTAGCGAAGATTTTGGCCGATGCTAACCGTCTGGCTGCCGTTGTCCGTGGTAACGCAGATGCGCAAACAGCGGAGATTTACTCAACGGCTTTCAATCAGGACCCAGAGTTTTATAACTTCCTGCGTTCATTGAAAGCGTACGAGAACAGCTTCAACTCTAAGAACGATATCTTGGTTGTTGATCCGAACACGGATTTCTTCAGGTACATGAAAGAATCCAATGCGGTAGCCAACTAAGTACCATTCTGGTTGTAATGAAAAGGCAAGGCTTCGGTCTTGCCTTTTTTATTGGGTATAATTCCTGCCAGTAATGTGAGGAGATAACAATGAGTAAGGCGATATGGATGGCGTTGGGGCTAGTCCTTGTCTTTGAAGGACTTGGGCCTTTGTTGGCACCGAAAGGTTGGCGCGAAATGGTGAGCCAGCTCAGCCAGCAGGATGATAATGCCCTGCGCCGTATCGGTGGCTGCCTGGTGGTTGCCGGTAGTGTCATCGCATATATGATGTACACTAGTATGTAAATTCCGCTAGCACGTTTGCGTGACAGGCATCTTGCACATTTGCCGCCTATGGTCAAAAAATGACTGCAAGCCAACGTTGAAGGTGCTAGAATCCCTTTTTAACTACTATAGATGAAGAAAGATGGCAAATAATGTAGTCGTTCTTGGCACCCAATGGGGTGACGAAGGTAAAGGTAAGATCGTTGATCTATTGACCGAAGATGCAAAATACGTAGTGCGCTACCAAGGTGGTCACAACGCCGGTCATACCCTTGTCATTGACGGTGAAAAAACTGTTCTTCACCTGATCCCATCAGGCATCCTACGTGACAACGTTAAATGTATCATCGGTAACGGTGTTGTACTTTCTCCTGACGCGCTGATGAAAGAAATGGGCCCACTAGAAGAACGTGGTATCCCTGTGCGCGAACGTTTGTTCCTGTCAGAAGCTTGTCCGCTAATTCTTCCATACCATATTGCTCTTGACCAAGCGCGTGAAATCGCACGTGGTAAGAAAGCGATCGGTACAACTGGTCGTGGTATCGGTCCAGCATATGAAGATAAAGTTGCTCGTCGTGGCCTACGCGTTGGTGACCTTTTCGATAAAGAAGCATTTGCTGAGAAGCTTAAAGAAGTTATGGCTTACCACAACTTCCAGCTTGAGCATTACTACAATGCTGAGCCTGTAAGCTACGATGAAGTCCTTGAGACGATCATGTCTCAGGCTGATATTCTAACTTCAATGGTTATCGACGTAACGAAAGAACTTGATGATGCCCGTCTACGTGGCGACAAGATCATGTTCGAAGGTGCGCAAGGTACACTTCTTGATATCGACCACGGTACTTACCCGTACGTAACCTCTTCAAACACGACTGCTGGTGGTGTTGCTGCAGGTTCTGGCTTCGGTCCGCGTCACCTTGGTTACATCCTAGGTATTGCCAAAGCATACTGCACACGTGTTGGTGCAGGTCCATTCCCGACTGAGCTTTACGATGGTCTGGATAAGCAAGACCCTGTTGGTAAGCACCTTGGTGAAGTAGGTAACGAGTTTGGCGCTACAACAGGCCGTCTACGTCGTACTGGTTGGTTTGATGCGGTTGCTATGCGCCGTGCGGTACAAATCAACTCAATCTCAGGCTTTTGTCTAACCAAGCTAGATGTATTGGATGGCCTAAAAGAACTTAAGATCTGTACTGGCTACAAAACCAAAGATGGCGAAATCCTAGAAGTATCACCAATGGCGGCTGATGCTTACGAAGATCTAGAGCTAATCTACGAAACGGTTCCTGGCTGGTCTGAGAACACCTTCGGTGCTAAGTCTCTGGATGCGCTTCCACAAGCGGCTCTAGACTACATTGCACGTATCGAAGAGCTAACTGGTGTGCCAATCGACATCGTCTCTACCGGTCCTGACCGTAACGAGACAATCATCAAGGTTCACCCATACGGTGAGTAATTGCTGATTACAGTGATTGATTTGAAAGCCAGCCCTATGGGGCTGGCTTTTTTTATGGCTAAATTACTCGTCAATAGCCAATAAGCATTCGGTTGCGTAGCGGTGCTGTCAAAGTGGAGGTTGGTTCCAAAAGTGGGTGTAGAAGATTGCGTCAAAAAGTGATTTATACTATGTCATTGGAGTGCCATAAAATTGCCGCTTAGGCGGTTTTTTCCCTAAAGTCTCAGCTTCTGCCGCCGATAAGGTTAGCACATTCGGTAAGAGATCCATCCATGAGCCTACGCCCGTTTATAGTTGCTATTGCCCTGTGCAGCGCAGTCCCTGCTTCCGCCCTGGAAGAGGTCGGCGAGGCCGTGCCAGTGTATAGCGAAAACGAGCTCAGCCGGATGTTCATTTCCAATAGTCACTTGCAACAAGTTCAGGCCGATGATTGCCAGTTAGTCCAGGATATTGAGGCCAGGGCTATTCGGGTGGAGTCCCCTTCCTACCAGTTCCTCTACGGCGATATGTTGGCTTGGGGGGTGTGTGTCGAGCGGGATGTTGAGCTTGGAGTCCATTATATGCAGTCGGCAGCCCAGCAAGGCTCTCCGGCGGCACTAGAGCAGCTCGGACGCTACTATGCTCGCGGCACCTTGGTTCAGCAAGACCGAGAGCGGGCGATCCCTTACCTGCGTGAAGCTGCAGCCATGGGGAATGTCGATGCCCGTATCCAGCTTGCCGAGTTACTGCTGAGTAACTATGGTAGCCCACTGGACTTTGAAGATGCTTATCGCTGGTTGTATAACACCGCGACCGCCAGCCAAAATACCCATAAAAAGATTGCCCGCCTGCGGCGCGGGTTGGAAAATCGGATGCCGGCCAATGTGATTGCCAGAGCCAAGCGGCGGGATAGCTTTTGGTAGATGGATCAGTTTGGTCGATGAAACGGTTAGGGCTGACACCTTGGCTGAAGAGAGAATAAAAAAGAGAGGCTTAAGCCTCTCTTTTGCTTTTTTGCTTAAAGCACTTTATGTGGTCCGAAGCATTCGTAATGGAGTTGCTCCTCGGCGACCCCCACCTCGATCAGCTGCTTAGCCCCATACTGCATAAACCCGACCGGGCCACAGAAGTAGTAATGCATGCCAGGTGTAGTTACCAACGCTTTGACCTTGCTGAGATCCATCATGCCGTCAAATTGGAAGTCTTCGGCCGGGCTGTCAGAGGTTAATGGCTCGCGGTACCAGATGTTGCTGGAAATATGCTCGTGGGCGGCCACTATGCGGGCAACTGAATTTTTGAATGCGTGGTGTTTACCGTTTTCAGCGGCGTGCAACCAGTGCACGTCAGCCTTGTGGTTAGTCAGGGTTTCTAGCATGGACAGGGTTGGGGTCAGACCCACACCGGCTGAAATCAATGCAACTGGTGTCGTGTCTTCCACATCGAGGAAGAAATCACCGGCCGGTGGAGCAAGCAGAATATCGTCGCCAACTTGTAGGGTGTCATGCAGGTAACTCGACACCGTACCTCCCTCTTCGCGTTTGACCGAGATGCGGTATTGATCATTTTGCGGGGCTGAAGATAGGCTGTATTGGCGGATCTCCTGGAACTCGAACCCTTTTGGCTGGAGGTAAACCCCCAGGTATTGACCCGGTAGGTAGCCTGCGACAGCGGCTCCGTCGACGGGTTTGAAGGTGAAACTAGTGATCACATCACTCTCTTGGGTTTTCTCAACCAAGGTAAATTTACGGGTACCGCGCCAGCCGCCGTCCTTGCCTTCGTTCTCTTGGTAGATCGCTTCTTCCCGCTTGATAAAGATGTCTGCAAGTAGGCCGTAGGCTTCTCCCCAGGCATCCAGAACTTCTTGGCCTGGCGACAGTAACTCGTCAATCGTACCCAGCAGGTGGCCACCGACAATAGCGTATTGCTCTGCAGTGATCATGAAACTGGTGTGCTTGTGGGCAATCTTCTCGACCGCTGGCAATAGGGCTGGAAGATTTTCAATATTGTTGGCATAGGCGCAGATTGCATTGAACAGCGCTTCGCGTTGGTCCCCGTTACGCTGGTTACTCATATTGAAAATATCTTTGAGTTCGGGGTTATGGTTGAACATACGATCGTAGAAATGTGCGGTCAAAGCAGGGCCGGTCTGGGCAATAACTGGCGCGGTAGCTTTAACGATCTCAATAGTTTGGGAGCTGAGCATGACTTTACCTTGTAATGGTGTATTTATAATATATGTTTTAAGTTGTATCGTATCTGTATCTTTTAGTCAATATCCAGATTAAAATGTCGGCAGGAGGAGTTATTGTGCAACTGACGAGTTTTACCGATTACGGCCTGCGTGCCCTTATATACCTAGCTACCCTGCCACAGGGGGAGCTCGCGAGTATCAGCAAAGTGACCGAGGTGTACGGCGTGTCACGTAACCACATGGTGAAAATCATCAATAAGCTGGGACAGCTGGGTTACGTCGAAACAGTGCGCGGTAAAAATGGCGGGATCCGCCTAGGTATGCCTGCCGATAAAATAGTGATCGGCGACGTCGTACGGGCGATTGAGCCTTTGCAAATCGTCAATTGCAGCGAGGATTTTTGCCATATAACACCAGCCTGTCGGCTTAAAGGTATCCTCTTCGATGCGCGCCAAGCTTTCTTGGATGAGCTGGACAACCACACCTTGTCAGAAATGATCAATGACAACCCGCCTCTACGTGTCCTGTTGGATCAGTCTGCACAGTGATAGAAACGCAATAACTTCAAAATCTCTCTGGGGAGCTAATTTTTCGACTTGGCTCCCGTCTGTTCACCTAGGGCGCAGATATACTTGAAGTATCTCTTCGCTAACTTGGATCTAATTATGTCAAAAGGTACTACCGATTTACCGGTCGATCCTTTTCGCGATCGCGAAGCATCAAACTACGAAAACCCTATCCCTAGCCGTGAAATGCTGCTGGAAGTGATCCGGGGTTACTCGGCGCCTGTTAGCCGCGATCAGCTATTTGCAGAGCTGAAACTTGAGGGCGACGACCAATATGAAGGTCTGCGCCGCCGCCTTCGCGCCATGGAGCGTGATGGCCAACTGATTTTTACCCGCCGCCAGTGCTACGCCCTGCCGGAACGTCTCGATTTGATCAAAGGTCATGTGATTGGCCACCGAGATGGGTTTGGTTTCCTGCGCCCTGAAGGCACCAATAGCAAAGAAGAAGATTTGCTATTGCCTCACCACCAAATGCGCGGTGTGATCCATGGTGATTACATCTTGGCTCAGGTGGCGGGCACGGATAAGCGTGGTCGTCGTGAAGGCCGTGTGGTACGTGTCCTGAAGCATTACGAAGGACAAATTGTCGGACGTTTCTTTATCGAAGACAATATGGGCTATGTGGTCCCTGATGACTCCCGTATTGCCCAAGATATCGTGATCCCGAATGACCAGCGCATGGGCGCTCGCATGGGCAACGTGGTGGTGGTCGAAGTCAACCAGCGTGCGACACGTCAATATAACGCTGTCGGTAAAGTGGTTGAAGTGCTTGGTGAAAACATGGCACCGGGCATGGAAATCGAAATTGCTTTGCGTACCCACGATATTCCTCACGAGTGGCCGTCTGAAGTTGAAAAACAAATTCAGGGACTGGGCGAAGAAGTGCCTGAAGAGGCGAAAAAAGGCCGTGTTGATTTACGCGACTTGCCGCTGGTTACCATTGATGGTGAAGATGCCCGCGACTTCGATGACGCTGTATATTGTGAGCGTAAAAAATCAGGTGGTTGGCGCCTGTGGGTTGCGATTGCTGATGTCAGCTACTATGTACGTCCAGACACGGCACTCGATAACGAGGCAGTGAAGCGTGGTAACTCGGTCTACTTCCCGTCTCAGGTGATCCCGATGTTGCCGGAGGTACTGTCCAACGGCCTGTGTTCACTGAACCCGCAGGTTGACCGTTTGTGTATGGTGTGTGAAATGACCATATCTGAAACCGGTAAACTGTCAGGCTACAAGCACTATGAAGCGGTCATGAACTCCCATGCCCGTCTCACTTACACCAAAGTAAGTAAAATGCTGGACGGCGATGAAGAGCTGCGCGAGCGATATGCCCCGTTGGTGCCGCATATTGAAGAACTCTACAGCATGTACAAGGTACTCAAAAGCGAGCGTGAAGTGCGTGGTGCGATTGAGTTTGAAACGATTGAAACGCAGTTTATCTTTAATGCCGACCGCAAAATCGATCGTATTGTGCCGGCCGTTCGCAATGATGCCCATAAGATCATCGAAGAGTGTATGATCCTGGCGAACATCGCGTCTGCACGCTTTGTGGAGAAAGCGAAGGAACCGGCCCTATACCGAGTACATGACTCTCCAGGTGAAGAACGCCTGCTGGGATTCCGTGATTTCCTCGGTGAGCTGAGCCTACAGTTGTCTGGTGGCTTGGAGCCATCACCAAAAGACTATGCTGAACTTGCCGCGTTGATCCAAGATCGTCCAGACAAAGAGCTGATTCAAACCATGCTGTTGCGCTCGATGAAGCAAGCGGTTTATCAGGCCGATAATATCGGTCACTTCGGCTTGGCGTTGAAGCAATATGCGCATTTTACCTCACCGATTCGTCGCTACCCAGACCTGACCCTTCACCGTGCGCTTAAGTACCTTGTGGCCAAACAGGAAGGGACCAATAAGGATCGCTGGACGCCAACAGGCGGTTACCACTATTCTTTTGATGATGTTGACGGTCTTGGCGAGCAGTGTTCAACCACAGAACGCCGTGCCGATGACGCGACTCGCGATGTGGCCGATTGGCTGAAATGTGAGTACATGCAAGATCACGTCGGTGATGAGTTCGATGGTGTGATTGCCAATGTAACTGGCTTTGGTTTCTTTGTTCGTCTTAATGAATTGAATATTGACGGCTTGGTTCACATTTCCAACTTGGCTAATGACTATTACCAGTTTGATCCGATTGGGCAGCGCCTGATTGGTGATAGCTCTGGGCAGGTTTACCGTCTGGGTGATACGGTAAAAGTTAAGGTCGCATCCATTAACTTGAATGATCGCCAAATTGATTTTGATATTGTTGGCAGCAACCGCAAGCCTCGTGGTGACGGCAAGACAGCCAAAAACCGCGAGAAAAAGCAGCGTATGCGCAAAGCCGAAGGCATGCAGCGCCAGAGTATGAAAGTGTACCGTGTTGCCGACGGCGAAGCCCAGCAGGAGCAGCGCTCTAAATCGAAGAAAGAGCGTAGCTCGGTACGTCAAAAGCTGAAAGCGGGTGCAATCCCTAAACTCGAGGGCGACAAAGCACCGGCAGGCAAGGCGGAGAAAGAGGACGGCAAGGGTAAGCCGGCCGTGAAGAAGAAATCGACCAAGGCCCGTAAGAAGAAACAGCGTGCCGGTAAGAAAGAACGAGCAGCTAAGAAGAACTAAACCATGAGTAATGACATGATTTTCGGCATTCATGCCGTCAAAGCCGTTTTGGCGTCTGACCCTTCACGTTTCATTGAAGTCTTTGTGCTGAAAGGCCGTGAAGATGACCGTTTGCTGCCAGTGATCAATGAGCTGCAAATGCTGGGTATCACTATTCAGCAGGCTGGTCGTAAGGCGCTGGATGATAAAGCCCAGGGAGCATCGCATCAGGGCATTATTGCCCGTGTGCGTCCGGGTAAGCAGTTCAATGAAAATAACATTGATGACCTTCTGGCTAGCCAAGAAAACCCGCTTTTGCTGGTATTGGATGGGGTAACCGATCCGCATAACTTGGGCGCTTGCCTACGTAATGCCGATGCGGCCGGTGCCGTGGCTGTGATTGTACCGAAAGACCGTTCGGCCCAGCTGAATGCCACGGCAAGCAAGGTAGCTTGTGGCGCGGCTGAAGTCGTGCCATTGGTAAGAGTGACCAATCTGGCTCGTACCCTTCGTGCACTACAGGACAAGGGCGTGTGGGTTGTTGGTACGGCCGGTGAGGCCACCCACGATGTTTACCAAAGCAAGCTGACAGGTCCGTTGGCCATTGTGATGGGCGCGGAAGGTGAAGGTATGCGTCGCCTGACCCGCGAGACCTGTGATGATTTGATCAAGATCCCGATGGCGGGTTCGGTATCTAGCCTGAATGTCTCGGTCGCAACTGGCATCTGCCTGTTCGAAGCGGTACGTCAGCGTCAATAACAGCAGAAATTAGGAAAAACAACACCTAGTTCCTAGCAAGAGCAGGCGCGCAGTGAATATTGCACGCCTGCTTTTTTATTGCTCATCTCCAACTTTCCTTCTTTAACGATTTAACTTGTCTCCAAGCCGTAAAATTCTCTTGCTTCGATTGTCCATTCTCTGTACTATTCAGCGTCCAAATTCTCGGTTCTATTTTTAGTTCCTTGCTTCCTCTGGATAACCGAGCCAACTCAGGAAGCTGATTAATCCGTAAGGAGCAACCAATGCGTCATTACGAAATCGTATTCATGGTGCACCCTGATCAAAGCGAACAGGTTGCTGGCATGGTCGAGCGTTACACTGCTGCTATCAAAGATTCTGGTGGCCAGATCCATCGTCTAGAAGATTGGGGCCGTCGTCAACTGGCTTACCCAATCAACAAACTGCACAAAGCACACTACGTTCTACTGAACGTTGAAGCTGAGCAGTCTGTAATTGACGAGCTGGAGTCTAACTTCCGTTTCAACGATGCAGTGATCCGTAACATGATCATGCGTACTAAAGGCGCTATCACTGAGCCATCTCCAATGATGAAGGCTAAAGAAGAGCGTGCCCCACGTCGTGAAGAGCGTGCAGAGCAACCAGCTCCAGCACCATCTGAAGGCGAAGCAGCAGCTGAGTAATTTTTGAATGACCAATCGTCTGGTGTTGTCCGGCTTTATTGCCTAAGACTCCAAGCGAAGCACATTGCTAGCAAGAATTGCTTTAGCACTCTAACTAGCAAGAGCCAGCTTATTACGAAAATGTATTCGTACATTAACGTGGTAGTTAGCAAGCAAGGTCAGCAAATACTCTCTCAAGTTTTAGCTGTTGGCGGTCACATTAAGGTAAGAGGCGCTGTCTCGTACCACACCAGCCGAAAGGCATTGGTAATTAGTGTTACATGTCAACCACATTGAAAAAATTTAGATCAGGAGATAGCCCATGGCACGTTTCTTCCGTCGTCGTAAATTCTGCCGTTTCACTGCAGAAGGCGTACAAGAGATTGACTACAAAGACGTAGCAACTCTAAAAAACTACATCACTGAAGCTGGTAAAATTGTACCAAGCCGTATCACTGGTACTCGCGCTAAATACCAGCGTCAGCTAGCTCGCGCTATCAAGCGTTCTCGCTACCTAGCACTTCTACCATACACAGATAAGCATCTGTAATCGGTAGCGGTTTAATTAAGTTTAAGAGGACAAGATAATGCAAGTTATTCTACTTGATAAAATCGGTAACCTAGGTGGCCTTGGCGATCAGGTTAACGTTAAAGCGGGTTTTGCTCGTAACTTCCTTATCCCACAGGGCAAGGCAGTAATGGCTACTAAAGCTAACGTTGAAATGTTCGAAGCTCGTCGTGCTGAGCTAGAAGCTAAAGTTGCTGAGCAACTGACTGCTGCTGAAGCACGCGCTGAGAAAATCAACGCGCTTGAAGCTGTAGTTATCGCTTCTAAAGCTGGTGACGAAGGTAAACTATTCGGTTCTATCGGTACTCGTGATATCGCTGACGCAATTACTGCGGCTGGCGTTGAAGTAGTGAAGAGCGAAGTTCGCCTACCAGAAGGTGCACTACGTACGACTGGCGAATTTGAGATCAGCATCCAGCTGCACTCTGACGTATTCGCAACTGCTAACCTAAACGTTGTTGCTGAAGACTAATAACGTTTTTGTTGGTAGCTTAAAACCAGCCTCCGGGCTGGTTTTTTTATGCCTGAAAAACAGTGAAACGGGTGTGAAGGGGTGAAAGCCGTTGGGCCGTGGCAAGAATTACATTTTGAACAGCAAGTTCACAGTCATGGCAGAGTCGCGTTTTTTCAAGCCTTCGGGCACCCAGCTGTTGAGCTTCTGGTTGTTGCTGATCTTGATGGCGGCAAAGTCACTGATATCCGTCGTGAGATTGAACTCGGCTTCCATTGTGCTGTTACTGTTGCCGGCAATACCAGTGAGTCGGACACCGATCTCGACGGTTTTCGACGGTTTCCAGGTCATTTTGGCACTGCCACGGAGAATTAGCTCATCCACCGTATCCCTAACGACAATGTCGTCATCATCGAGTTCATCGAGATTGGGCTCCTGATGTCGGTAGCCTGGGCCGGCTTCTACTTCTACCTGTAAGGTCTCCCGTCGGATGAGCTGGTAACCCATACCGGTTGCAATCGTGAAGTCGGTAAAATAAGGTCCATAGCGATCATCAACATAGTTGACGTTGCCCAGCACATAGGTCCGTTCGTTGATCTTTTTATCACTTTGCAGTTCGATCTGGCCCTTGCGCTTGTCTTCTTCACCGTCTTTTTCGGCCAGCAGGAAACGCAATTCGCCGCTATGTCGGTACTGGTTCTTGAGGTAGGTGCCGCCGATTCGGGTGTTGAGGGTTTGCGAGTCCGAGTTTCCCCCCAGAGACTGGTAGCCAAGTTCCAGCTCGGTAGTTAATGGCGGCGGGATCCGGGTTGGGCGCTCATCGCTAGTGGCGGCATTGGCATGGGTGCTGGCAAGCAGTAATAGAGCTAACAGGGTTCTTGCCAAGCGGCCTCCTCATCGGTTGAAACAAACAATTACCAAACAAAGCAGTGTAACCGATTTATGTCATATTTTGGTCAGGAAATGCTAACTGAATGTACCTATTAGCTTGTAAGCGCCTAATATGGCATTTCAATCGGGAAAATCGCCATCAACGCTATATTGATAGATAGACTCTTTGTGAATTAAGGTATAATGCACGGCCTAGTTTCCGGCAATCATTTCAATTTCTATGGCAGAGAATAGCAAACCGAACCCCCAGAAAGACTCCAAGATGGACGCAATCAAGATGGCGCCGCATTCGCTCGAGGCAGAGCAATCGGTCCTCGGCGGCTTGATGCTGGACAACGAAAAATGGGATGTTGTTGCCGAGAAAGTCGTAGCCAAAGATTTCTACAGTCGCCCTCACCGGATTATTTTCGAAGGTGTAGCCGCCTTGTTGGAGGGCGGCAACCCGCTTGACTTGATCACCTTGTCCGAGCACCTTGAAACGGCCGATCAACTTGAGGATGTCGGTGGCTTCGCCTATCTGGCTGAGCTTGCTAAAAACACGCCATCAGCAGCCAATATCTTAGCTTATGCCGAGATTGTCCGTGAGCGTGCGCTTATCCGTGACATGATCAGCGTCGCCAATGAGATCGCTGATGCCGGTTATGATCCCCAAGGTCGTGATAGTGAAGAGCTGCTGGATATGGCAGAAAGCAAGGTCTTTGCCATTGCCGAGCAGCGTACTTCGGAAAATGAGGGGCCGCAGAATGTTGAAGGGATCCTAGAAAAGACCCTTGAGCGTATCGAGATCCTCTATCAATCGCCGCAAGACGGTGTGACCGGGGTGACAACCGGATTTACTGACCTGAATAAAAAGACGGCTGGCTTGCAGGGGTCGGACTTGATTATCGTTGCAGCCCGTCCTTCGATGGGTAAGACCACCTTTGCCATGAACCTGTGTGAGAACGCAGCGATGTCGGAAGAAAAGCCGGTCTTGATCTTCTCGCTGGAGATGCCATCGGAGCAGATCATGATGCGTATGCTGGCCTCGTTGGCACGTGTCGATCAGACCAAAATCCGTACCGGGCAGCTCGATGACGAAGACTGGGCGCGAGTGTCTTCTGCTATGGGTGTTCTGATGGAAAAGAAGAACATGTATATCGATGACAGTTCTGGCCTGACTCCGACAGAGGTACGCTCGCGGGCACGGCGTATTGCCCGTGACCATGGGGGGCTTAGCCTTATCATGATTGACTACCTTCAACTGATGCGGGTACCAAGCCTGCAAGATAACCGTACTTTGGAGATTGCGGAAATCTCCCGCTCGCTCAAAGCTCTGGCCAAAGAGCTCAATGTGCCAGTGGTCGCGCTGTCGCAGTTGAACCGCTCGTTGGAGCAGCGTGCAGATAAGCGTCCGGTAAACTCGGACTTGCGTGAATCGGGTGCCATCGAGCAGGATGCCGACTTGATCATGTTTATCTACCGTGATGAGGTTTATCACGAAGACAGTGCCCTGAAGGGCATTGCCGAAATCATTCTTGGTAAGCAGCGTAACGGCCCGATTGGTACCGTGCGACTGACATTCCAAGGCCAGTATTCCCGGTTCGATAATTACGCCGGTCCAGCCTTTGATGATGAATAAGGTTTATATCCAAGTATCTTGAGGTTACATGGGTATATACCGCCACATGATGTTATACCGGTTTGCCGGGGCATTAATAAGTAGGAACAAAGATGAAAGCGGCAACAGCGTATATTCGTACCGAGGCATTGACTCACAACCTGCAGCAAATCCGCAGCCAGGCACCAAACAGCAAGATCCTGGCGGTGGTGAAAGCAAATGGCTATGGCCATGGGTTGGAGCATGTCGCCAAAAGCCTACCCGACGTCGATGGCTTTGGTGTTGCCCGTATTGAAGAAGCCCTGACCCTGCGCGCAGGGGGTGTCGTCAAGCCGGTGTTGCTGCTGGAGGGATTTTATGCCCCGTCGGATCTCCCGGTACTGGTAACCAACAATATCCACACTGTCGTTCATTCCATTGAACAGCTCGAGGCGCTGGAGCAAGCTGAACTTGATAGCCCGGTGGTGGTGTGGTTGAAAATCGATACCGGCATGCACCGCCTCGGTGTCCGCCCTGAGCAATATACCGATTTTGTCGAGCGGCTTCATGCTTGCGATAATGTTGCCAAGCCGCTGCGCTATATGAGCCACTTCGGCTGTGCCGATGAGCTTGCAAGCAAAGTGACACCACGCCAGATCGATGCCTTTATGGCCTTGACCGATGGTTGCCGGGGAGAGCGCTCTCTAGCGGCTTCTGCGGGAATATTGGAATGGCCGGATAGCCACCTAGAGTGGATTCGCCCAGGGATCATTATGTATGGGGTTTCTCCGTTTGCCGAAACCGGCCGTGGAGCCAATTCATACCGTTTGCAGCCCGTTATGACGCTGACCTCTAGCTTGATTGCTGTCCGTGACGTCAAGCAAGGCGAGTCGGTAGGGTATGGTGGTATTTGGACCAGCGAACGTGATACCAAGGTCGGGGTGATTGCCATTGGTTATGGTGATGGCTACCCGCGTACCGCACCCAATGGTACGCCGGTGTTGGTCAATGGCCGTGTCGTCCCGATGGCAGGCAGGGTGTCGATGGATATGCTGACGGTCGATCTGGGCCCGGATAGTACCGACAAGGTAGGTGACGAGGCCATCTTGTGGGGAGAGGGTTTGCCAGCAGAAATCGTAGCTGAGCATATTGGAACTATTGCCTATGAGTTGGTGACTAAACTAACATCAAGAGTCGCAATGGCTTACTTATAATCGATTAACGAATTATCCCATTAAAATGACAAAAATCATCAAAGCCGCAGCAATGGTTGCGGCTTTTTCATGCTCAACGACTAGCATGGCCGATAGCTGGCCGACATGGGAGCCTGAGACGGCTTTCGTCCCTTTTGCTTTCTCGACCGATGCCATGGGGCTGTCTGTGGGGATGGCTGGTTTGCTCAAGGGGGCAGGCCAGCCACAAGCTGCCTTGCTCGGGGCTGGGGTCTACAGTGAGAAAGGAACCTGGTTGACCTATTTGGGGGCCAGCAACTATATCCTTAGCCAAGACAGCCGTTGGTTGTTCGGGGCTGAACTGTTTGATGCTAATTACAAGCAATTTGATTACTACCTGGGTGAGTCTTCGGGTAATGACTCCAGTGCGAATGACAAAGTAATCGCTGATGCCAAGGAGTTCCAGTACCGGTTGTCGATGCGCTATATCTTGCCTCTGGGGGCTGGGGACAGTCAGGGGATCCGTGCAGCCCTGATGCCGGTGCGTAAGCTCACGGGCTATACGCCTTGGGACAGTGGGGTGAGTTCTGTGGAATTTAGACCATTTTATCAAGGTCGAGAGTTCGACGATCTTCCCACTTCGCAGATTGAGCCCGCTGACTTTAGCGAGGCTGAGAAGGTGTGGGGAGTGGAGACCCGGTTTGATTGGGATAACCGCAATAATACCCGCAACCCGACCGAGGGGAGCCAAAGCCAATTTTCGGTGACCGTTGATCCCGGCAGCAGTGAGCGTCCAAGCTGGTGGAAATGGGAGTTTGAGCAGAGTTGGTTCTGGTCATTCGGCAATCTGGGCGAGTTGTTCGATCAGCAAGTATTGGCATTGAATATGTATACAGCCGATACCCCAAGCTGGAATAGCACGGAACAGGTCAATGGCCAACAAGAATTCCGCCGGCCACCGGCCTATGCGGGAAACCGTCTTGGTGGCTTGTACCGGTTACGCAGTTTTTCCGGTGGTCGTTTTGTCGACCGAGCGGCATTGAGCTATAGCATGGAGTACCGGGTGATGCCTGACTGGCAGCCGCTGGAAGATTGGCCGGTATTCGAATGGTATGACGTGCCTTGGTGGCAGTGGGTCGCCTTTGTTGATGTTGGTCGGGTGGCTGATGAGTACGACCTTGCAGAGTTGCACCGCGATATGAAATGGAGCGCGGGCGGGGCGGTGCGCTTCCAGGTCGAAGGAATTGTCGTGCGCACTGAAATGGCTTGGGGTAGCGAGGATAGCCTGTTCCGGGTGATGATCAACCAGCCTTTCTAGCCGTTGGCCTGATGGCGAGCTTGCTGTTCTACTTGTGTCGCATAATGCGATAGCGGGCGGTTTACGGGCTCGGTGTCTGTCTGGTCAAGAAATAATCTGCGCTATACTTGTTCGTACCACCGTCTGTGTTTGTTACAATATGTCTTCTGTCTCGCCGTTATCCATAAATTCTCTGGTATAGATACTCATGTCATCGAAATATCTCGAAAAGGCCTGGAGCCAAAAAACCGTTAACCTTGAAGATAAGCTGCTGCTGGTTGCCCTGGCAGAGCTATCGGACAGAGACGGTGCCTTCATCACTAGCATGTCCCAACTTAAAGAGATGATGTGTGCCTCAGAGAGTATGATTGACAACCTGATCGCCAAGCTGTCGATGGAGCAGCTGATCATTGGGGTCAACAAGGCATCGGCAAGCTATCGTACCAGCGGCAAAATAAATGGACGCTTGAACATCGATACTTATGTGGAGCATCGCGCGGTTGAGCACAGCGCGCCGCAAGGCAACGCGGGCTATGCCCAGCCCCATCAAGATGTATATAGCAATGCCAAGCGGGTATCTAGTTTCCATCGCTCTCAAGTTACTCCGGTGAATAAGACGATTTCAGGTAAAGCGATCAATATTCTCGAACTCTCCCCGAATGTGATTGAGCCTTGGGCCGAAGCTGTGATGTTCAAGAGTGGCTATGGCAACCAAACTCAGGTTTGGGCATCGTTTATCGAACGTATCAAGGAAACACCAAGCAAACAGCTCTATTCACTTGATGAGCTAAGAAGTCGTCTCCACTCTCATCTTCATAGCGAAAAAAGTTACAAGCAGGGCTATAACCGCCCAGCCTCTAGACCTCAGGCTGTGAAACGTGGTGCCATTGATATCTTGGAAGAAAAGATTGCTAACTTTAACTTTAAGAGTGACGACGAAGGGGACGACTTACTATGAGTTCGCCAAAGAACATCAGTGAAACGCACGCCGAGTATTGGAATCGAATTAAAAGCGAGCTTAAAGCACCCAAGCAATCAGGCAAAAGTGAGACGTCAGCGCCTTCTGCTCCCGCTCCCGCTCAGAGAGAGCCGACGGCACCTGCTGTCAGGGCAACGGCACCAGTCCCAAAACCGGATGATACCGGGGCGATAAGCTTTTCAGCTGAGGGCCAAGGGATCTCGGGGTTTTCCCCGAAAACTCAGGTGATGTTGGATAAGTACACCGGAACCAGCCAAAAGAAAATCATGCAGTTTTGGTATGATATGAACATGAATTTCGGGCAGAGCAAGGTGCGCCAGGAGTTCGGTGATGAGCCGGGTGAAAGACTGATGCAGTTTGCCGCCTCGCTAGATCGCAATAGTTATCGCCGGCTCAAAGACAATCTAGATGAGCGCTTGAAGAAAGGTCAGGAGTGGCCGCCTTCTTTTGCAGTATTCAAAGCGCTGAAGGACACCCCGACCGATCGTGAGATCCTCGAAGCTCGGACCAACATACTGACGCTGAAAAAACCGGTTAGCCGGGTTGAGAACTATATCAGCAAACGTAAATCGGCTAAGCTCAGAACGCTGTCTGAAAAACATATCGCAGCAGAATTCCGTACGCTCTACCTCGAGGCGTTTGAGGAGGTGGAAATTTATGATCGTGATATCAAGCTGGATGAAAGGGAGTCGGCAATCAGCGAAGTGACCAATAATATCCCCAAATCAGAGACAGATAAGGATATTGATGACCGAATCGCACATGGTTATAAGCTACCGGGTAAGCTAGGGGAAACTTTCGACAGGATCCAATCCCTGAGGTCGAGTAACAGCCATGTGGTTATCGACGAGATTGACTAACCTTATGCCATGCTCGCAATATAGCGCTGTTTTGTTTTTATAAGGTTTGGGTCGATGCAAGAATTCACAGTGCTAGAGCGTAAAGAGTCCTATTTCCTGTGCAGAAAAGGGACAGGTCACTGCCGTATCATTATTGATGAAAATAGCCAGACTCTGCCTTTAGGCACCTTCATGCTGCATGCTGAAGAGATATCAGACCGTTATATCCACCATGCCAACGATAGCGTGTTCCGGTTGCTGATGCCTTTTGAGCAGCAGGGGAACATCGACATTTGTACTCTGGCCACGGGGCGAAAGAACCGCTTTGTATATAAGCGTTGTTTGCAGCTCGGCGGCAAATGGGAGCCGGTGCTCAATGAATGGGTCTTCTCGGCGGCCATCAAACATGAAGTCGACAAATTAGCCGAGCAGATCAATTCCGAACTGTTTTATATCGAAGCGACCTTCAACGAAACAATTAAGTTAACGGCAGAGCCTCTGACCCTGTTTGGCTACCCCCTGGTTAAATCCGTCGGTAACAACGGCAAGGTGTTTTTCAATTATGGGGTGAAGCTGACTGCTGGCGAGATTGTGTGTATGCCAGCAGACACGCTGCAGACCATTATTCTGGCCGACTCGAAGGTGCAGCTATTCGTGCCAAAGGCGATCCTCGATCTTCCGCAGTTTCATGAAGACTTCCTCTGTATCGTTGATATCGAGAAGAAGCGTAAACCTCGCAAGAAGCCCACCTTTCCGTGGTGATCCTGAGTAGCCTCCTTTCCCCAGCTCGCCCGTTAGGCATTATTCTCCCTGCAGAGTGATCACGACCCGCCGGCTACCGCCCTGGTCTCGGTGTTCTCCCAGATAAATCCCTTGCCAGGTTCCTAATGCCAGCCTGCCATGGCTGATCGGTACACTGACACTGGTTCCAAGTGTTGAGGCCTTGATATGGGCCGGCATGTCATCATCGCCTTCATAGGTGTGCTGGTAGTATGGGGCGCGCTCGGGAGCGGCTTGGTTGAAGTGCGCCTCCATATCGCTGCGTACAGTCGGGTCGGCATTTTCATTGAGCGTTAGACTGGCCGAGGTGTGCTGAATAAAGAGGTGAGCCAGGCCGATATTGATCTGGGCCAGTGCCGGAATATGTTGTTCAATTTCATCGGTTATAAGGTGGAAGCCACGGGCTCGTGGACGAAGCTGGATTGTTTTTTGGTACCACATCGTTATTATCCTTACAGATACTAGAGCAAGATATGCCACAGAGATTGAATACATGGCGGTCTTTTGCCCCTGCAACTTACTCTCGAATTTCGTGACCTGACGCAATGAAGGTAGGTATCCCTTCACGTCATAATCATTCATAAGTTGTAAAATTACAAAAATTTAGCTGGCCTGATAAGTTGAGCTACACTAGGGTCAACATAACGAATAACATTTACTAAAATCGGGGATCCATTACTTGGATAATGCTAACAAGATTAATGGATTAACAATTAAAAATCAGGAATTTCATCATGTTGAAAAACATCAATCCGACCCATACTGAGGCGTGGAAAGCGCTGACTGCACACTTCGAAGACGCACAGGACCTTCAGCTCAGCGAGCTTTTTGCGAGCGACAGCGAGCGTTTCAATAAGTTTTCGGCCAACTTTGGCGATGACATCCTACTGGATTACTCCAAGAACCTGATCACTGAAGAGACCATGGGTAAGCTATTTGCCCTGGCTGAGCAGACAGAAGTTAAAGCTGCGATTGCTGATTTGTTTAGCGGTGAAAAGATCAACCAAACAGAAGGACGCGCGGTATTGCACTCGGCGCTGCGTAACCGCAGCAACACACCGGTTCTGGTTGACGGTGAAGACGTGATGCCAAACGTTAATGCGGTACTGGAAAAGATGAAAGCCTTTACTGCACGTATTGTTGACGGTGAATGGAAAGGTTATACCGGTAAAGAGATCACCGATGTAGTTAATATCGGTATCGGTGGGTCGGACCTTGGTCCATATATGGTGACCGAAGCGCTTGTACCATACAAAACTCGTCTTAACATGCACTTCGTATCGAATGTTGACGGCACTCATATTGCTGAGACACTTAAAGAACTTAACCCTGAAACGACGCTGTTCTTGATTGCTTCTAAGACTTTCACCACTCAGGAAACGATGACTAACGCGCACTCTGCACGTGATTGGTTCCTAGCTACCGCTGGTGATCAAACTCACGTCGCTAAGCATTTTGCTGCGCTATCAACTAATGCTCAGTCAGTATCAGAGTTCGGTATCGATACCGATAACATGTTCGAGTTCTGGGACTGGGTTGGTGGACGTTATTCGCTATGTTCGGCGATTGGTCTATCTATCAGCCTATCTATTGGTTTTGACAACTTTGCTGAGTTGCTTGGCGGTGCCCATGAAATGGATCAGCACTTCGCCCAAACGCCGCTTGAGCAGAATCTGCCTGTGATCCTTGCTCTGATCGGTATTTGGTACAACAACTTCCATGGCGCTGAGTCTGAGGCGATTTTGCCGTATGATCAGTACCTGCACCGCTTTGCGGCGTACTTCCAGCAGGGCAACATGGAGTCAAACGGCAAGTGTGTTGACCGCGGTGGTAACCCGATTGACTACCAAACGGGTCCAATTATCTGGGGTGAACCAGGAACCAACGGCCAGCACGCGTTCTACCAGTTGATCCACCAAGGGACTAAACTGATCCCTTGTGACTTCATTGCACCGGCTATGAGCCACAATCCGCTGAGCGATCACCATCCAAAACTGATGGCGAACTTCTTTGCCCAGACTGAAGCGTTGGCATTTGGTAAGACCAAAGCACAGGTTGAAGCAGAATTCCTGGCGGCAGGTAAAACTCAGGAAGAAGTGGCAGAGCTAGTACCATTCAAGGTATTTGACGGTAACCGTCCAACTAACTCTATCCTTGTTAAGCAAGTGACCCCTGCGGTATTGGGCTCTCTGATTGCTCTTTACGAGCACAAGATCTTCACTCAGGGTGTAATCTGGAACATCTTCACGTTTGATCAGTGGGGAGTAGAGCTTGGTAAGCAGCTAGCAAACCAGATCCTACCTGAACTAGGTGGTGAAGAAGCGGTGGCGAGCCACGATAGCTCAACCAACGGTTTGATTAATGCATTCAAACAATGGCGCCAGTAAGGGCCATTAGTTGTTGAGACAATAAAAAACGCCGCTTAGCGGCGTTTTTTTTATGAAGAGTTAGTTGGCGGCATTAAGACAGAGCAACAACTTCGCTAGCTTGTGGACCTTTCTGACCATCTGTCACGATAAACTCAACACTTTGACCTTCCTGCAGGCTGCGACGGCCTTGGGCCTGAATCGCACTGAAGTGGACGAATACATCTTTGCCATCAGCACCGGAGATGAAGCCAAAGCCCTTTTCATCGTTGAACCATTTAACGGTTCCAGTCAGTTTGTTCATGTTACGTTCTTTCCTTTGAATGAGGGTATTTCCTTGCTTAGCCCCTACGGGTAAGCAAAAAGGCGCGCAGGGGGACATCAAATCATAAGTGTCTTGATGCCTATCCAGCATATCGAGTCTAGATCGAATATATGACAGTTGGTAGATTTTTTGTTCGAGAGTTGTGGCAACTTCACATAAAAATCAAAGTGATAAGTTTAATGATATGCTTCGGGAAATACTTTCAGCCAGCGAGGCTGGCTGAAGTTTAAAGGAGAGCCTAGGTGGGGAGGTTAGCCATCAAAGCATATTTCGATAAAGGCTTTACCGTATTCGGAATCAAACGGCATGATGATGATGGCGCTATCACATTTGTGAGTGATGGTGTGGCCACGGCCTGAGACGACGGCAGGCGTGGCCATATCGAACTCGTAACCCTTCTCGGCCAAAATGCGTTTTGCACCACCTGTCACCATATTGGTGATTTCACCGACCATGTCAGTGACTTCCTCGTTAATACTGTGTGGGCGTTCGCCCAGCATTCTCTGCATGATCTCCAGTGCCAGGCCTTCATCAAAGGTGATCGACATCGAACCTTTGGTTTTCGGTCCGACCATACCAATCAAGCCTGAGACATCGCCTCTGGCTACTTCATCTTTTTTTAGCCGGGGTTTCTGAGGAGCCAGCTCCATTGACGCCATTGTTTTAAGAACATTCAACAGTGACGCTAAGAAAGGGTTTACGAATTCTGCGCGCATAATTTAATAACGACGATCTCTGTCTGAATAAAATAACTTACTTGTTTTTACACTGCTGGCAAACACCATGGCTTTCAACGACATGGTTAGTGACCTCAAAGCCTCGCTGCTCGGCGCGTTGGCGAAGGAGCTTGGCAAGCTCTTCGTCATGGCACTCTTCGACGTTACCGCACTGGCTACAGATAAGAAGCTGGGAACAATGATCAGCGTGGCCCAGTAAGCAACAGGCAATATAGCTATTGGTTGACTCGACTTTGTGGACAAAGCCTTGGGCAAGAAGAAAGTCCAGCGCTCGGTAAACCGTCGGCGGCTTGGCTTGGGGTTCGCTTTCGCGCAGCAAATCCAAGAGTTCATAGGCACTGATGGAACTGTGGTGTTCGATGATCAGAGTCAGAACTTTCAGTCTTTGAGGTGTCAGTCTTACTCCTCGTTGCTCACAGAGCTGCTGGGCGGTTGCCAGCAACTGACCTTTATTTGCCATATAACCTCAAAATACAAGCGATAAGTCTTACATATTACCACACTCATGCCCAAAGTGACCTTTGTTATGGCGATTCCGTTAATCACGCCTGAAAACAACAGCTGGTGGTTGTGTTTTTAGCCCGGCTCAAAGCCATTTGTATGCGTGTTCAGCATTTCTTTTTATATCAGCTAAAAGGTGTACAAGTGTGTGGTGTCGGCACTTTTGTGGTTTAAGATGTTGATTGGTAAGGGTTTATTTTGGTGTTCAGCTTTTTGGGCTTTTTACTGGTTAAGGTGACTTGGCTATTTGCCTATTGGTGGTAAATAACCATTTTGTTTAAAATCAGTGGTTTATGGTGGTTTGATTTGGCTGTTGGGATTAATTGGAACATGATGTTATTTTTACTGTTAGTAATTATCTTATCATGTTCTTTTTAGTGGAAGTTTTAAGCCTATTATGATCCTTTTAATCAAAGCTTTGAGCCTATTATGATCCTTTTACTGGTTTTCATGACAGGAGTATTTCGTCAATACGCCGTGCAGCTATGAGGGTGAATCTCAACGAAAAGCTGTTCTGGTGTTTGGGTTTGATGTCGGCTAAGGGTTTTATGTCTATCTTTTCAATTGCTTACTGAGCGTGTTCAGCTTTTTAAGGGGTTTTTAGTTACCGGTGTTCTAACTGGTTATAAAGCTGTACGTGTAAACGAATGTAGATTTTATGTGCTTGTTTTTATTGATTTTATTTTGATTTTTGAAATGATTGCCATGACCTATATACTAATGTGAAGTGTTGGGGTTTACAGTAGTTGTTGCCTAGAATTTATAGGCCATGGCGATGTGATTTGGGATAGAGGCTGTAATAGGGTAGAATCCGCCTCCTCGCAGCGTTGTGAGATCCATGGCATGGGAGGATCCTTCCCAAAGTGCCTTGAACGAGAGATTTAGCGGTCGATAATGAGGTTTCCGATGACAGATACTGCTGTTGTAATGAATGAACAGTCTAATGATGAGCAACCACAGTTGGGTCAATACCCAGATTGTCGTTTGTCTATTGCACCGATGCTCGATTGGACTGACCGTCATTGCCGTTATTTCCATCGTTTGATCAGTGAGCGTACTCAGCTGTATACCGAAATGGTGACCACGGGTGCCATTATTTACGGCAAGGGTGACTACCTGGCCTACAACGAAGAAGAGCACCCGCTGGTATTGCAGCTGGGTGGTTCAAACCCGGTTGATCTGGCCCAGTGCGCTAAGCTGGCGGCAGAGCGTGGCTATGACGAGATTAACCTAAACGTTGGTTGCCCCTCTGATCGTGTGCAGAATGGTCGTTTCGGTGCATGCCTAATGGGTGAAGCCGATTTGGTGGCGCAATGTGTCTCGGCGATGCGCGAAGTGGCGGATATTCCTGTATCGGTAAAGACTCGAATTGGTATTGATGATCAGGATTCATACGAGTTTTTGACCGACTTTATCCGCATTGTCAGCGAAAAAAGCGGTTGTGAAGACTTTACCATCCATGCCCGTAAAGCTTGGTTGAGCGGTTTGAGCCCGAAGGAAAACCGCGAGATCCCACCTCTGGATTACCCGCGTGTATATCAGCTTAAGAAAGATTTTCCGCACCTGACCATGGGGATCAATGGTGGTGTGAAGACCATGGAAGAGATTGAAGCACACCTTCAGCACATGGATGGTGTTATGGTTGGCCGCGAAGCCTACCAAAACCCTTATTTGCTGGCTGAGGTTGATCAGCGTTTGTACGGCTCTGATAAGCCAGTGAAAAAGCGCCGTGAAATTGTGGAAGCAATGTACCCGTATATTGAGCGTGAATTAGCGAAAGGGGCTTACCTAAATCACATTAGCCGCCATATGCTGGGCTTGTTCCAGGGCTTGCCTGGCGCGCGCCAATGGCGTCGTCATATCAGTGAAAATGCCCACAAACCAGGTTCTGGAATTGAGGTACTTCAGCAGGCGATGGCGAAAATCCCGGCTCACCTAGACGTGTAAAGCTGTGGAACCCTAATGGTGAATTAAGCCAAATAGTTGGCGAAAAATACCACAACTCTCAAGAAAAGGCCCTCTATTTAGTAGAGGGCCTTTTTTAATGCTTTGATTTTTATGAATTTAGTGGCTTATGGAAACTTGGTCTGGTTTGTGCAGTGTCTATGTCATACAAGGTGCATGATGTTGCCAAAGATCTCATTGAATGTAAGGGGAGAGAGCGATGATCGAGTTTCTATTTTTGCTAGTGTTTGCTGTGGTGTTGGTATGTACCGGTGTGAGTATATTGGGTATGGCGTTGGCGGTTGCTGCCGGTTTTGTCGTCATGGCGGTTGTGGGCATGATTGGGGTGATGTTTAAGCTGCTGCCGTGGTTGCTGCTGATTGCTGTCGGGGTATGGTTTTACCGTGAGCATAAGGCTGAGCAAACGCACAGAAAGCGTTATTACCGTTGATAGTGGCTGTAAATGAAGCAGTAAAAAGAATGTAAAATTTTGAAAAGAAACTAGATGTTTGACATTACAGGTGCAGTTTTATTAACCGGCATCTGATATAGTCTGGCCGTTTTTTATCTAAATACTAATAAAGAGCGGAGACTCGAAATGAAAAAATTAGCGCTTTCTGCGGTAGCCGCTGCAGTCGTACTGTCTGCGGCAGTACCTGCCCAAGCAGCAACGCTTTTTGGGGTAAAAGCCGGTGCCGATGCTTGGTTCACCGATGCCAAGGTTAACGATAGTCGTAGCCAGTCTGACAGCAATACCTCAGGCTCTTACTATGTAGCGTTTGAGCACTTCGTTCCATTGGTGCCAAACTTCCGTTTGCGTTACACCGATATAGACAACGGTAATGTTTCATTCGGTCAAACGGATTACACCGCATACTACGAGATCTTGGATAACGATGCTGTAGCGTTCGATATCGGTGTGACCATGAGTAAGTTCAACTCGGGCAAGTTCAATGGCGAGAGCTTCAGTGAGTGGCAGCCAAATATCTACGGTAACGTGGAGTTGGGTATCCCAATGACGCCAGTATCATTGTTTGGTGACCTTAACTTCGGTAACTACGACAGCACGAGTACGGTAGACGGCCAAGTTGGCGTGAAGTGGAGCATTCCACTGGTAGCGGCAGATTTGAACCTGCGTGCGGGCTACCGTGTGATGGACTACGATTTTGACTTCATTAAGGGTTCTAACGGCGGTGAATTCTTCGCTGACGGTTGGTTCCTTGGTGCAGAGTTCGATATCTAAACGATTCAAATAGAATACTAATTCCAAAGCCACGAGAAATCGTGGCTTTTTTGTTGCCTATTTTCTCGGTTTTGTACCATTTTTATAAAAGGTGCAACTGGAAGGGGCAGAGGCTTATGACGTTAACAGAATTGCAGAACCTCTATACCAATAGCGATATAGTGGAAGCCGTAATTGAACCCTCCATTCAGGCGAATGGATGGATTGTCGAGTTTCGCCATCGCCGAGGGGGCTTTGTTCCTCTTACCGATGGATCCGGTAGTGAAAAATGCTACCACGATATTGATACGGCCACCGAACGGGCATTCGAGGTCGGTTTTCACCAAGTGAGGATAGCCGATACTTTTTGAATACAAAGAAAAACTGCAGCATGAGTTGCAGTTTTTTTTACCTCCCACCCTTACAAATCGTTATAAAACATTCTTATCTATTCTTTCTTGTTATTTCCCTGAGTAGCTAATCTAACCCATACGCAATGTATAGGGATCGTCGTGTCATGTTACTTAAGGAACTCTCAGCTTTGGCCAGCCCGCTCAATGATCAGCAAATAGGTCAATTACAGCAGGCTGCTGCCGAGCTTTCGCCACAACAGTTGGCGTGGATCAGTGGTTATTTTTGGGGCCTTAGCCAAACCCAGGTGGCTGGTCAGACTCAGCCTGCTCAGGCTCCGGCCTTAGCAACCAGCAATCAACCTGCCGGTAAGCTGACTATCATTTATGCCTCCCAGACTGGGAATGCTAAAGGGATCGCTGAGCAGTTGAAAGGCGAAGCCGATGCCAAAGGCATCAAGGCTGAGGTTTTTGCTAGCGGGGATTACAAGGGGAAAAATCTCGCCAAGGAAACCCATGTCATTATCGTGGCTTCTACCCACGGTGAGGGAGAGGCTCCCGATGATGCGATTGAGCTACATGAATTTCTGCAATCGAAGAAGGCCCCCAAACTGCCTAATTTGCAGTATGCCGTGATTGGCTTGGGTGATTCTAGTTACGAGTACTTCTGCCAGACCGCCAAAGACTTTGATGCCTTCCTTGGCAAACTTGGGGCAACGGCGTTTGTGCCTCGTCTCGATTGTGACGTGGACTACGAGTCAGAGGCTACGCAGTGGCGAGCCCAGGCTCTGGGTAAGGTTGAGGAAACGTTGAAATCTGAGGCGGTATCCGGTGACGCGGATGTGGTTCAGTTACCACTTGGCCAAGCAGCACCAGCTGTATCGGCCTACAACAAGAAGAACCCTTACCTGGCAGCATTGCTGACCAGCCAGAAAATTACCGGCCGGCAGTCTGGCAAAGATGTTCGTCATGTTGAAATCGATCTTGAGGGCTCAGGCCTTAGCTACCAGCCGGGTGACTCGTTAGGAGTATGGTATGACAATGCACCGGCTTTGGCGGAAGCGATTTTGTTTAAGGCCGGTTTATCGGTCGACGAGGTGGTTGAGGTCGATGGCGAGTCACTGTCGTTGCGTGATGCCCTGATCCACCACTATGAAATTACGCTGGCTAACCCGCTGCTGGTGACGAAATACGCTGAACTGTCAGGCAGCAAAAAACTGGCCAAGCTGATTGAAGATAAAGACAAGCTGCGTGAATACGCCGCTAATACCCAGGTTATTGATGTACTCGGCGAGAAAAAGGCCGCCCTGAGCGCAGAGCAGTTACTTGGCTTGCTGCGTCGTTTGACCCCGCGTTTGTATTCGATTGCCTCGAGCCAAGAAGAAGTCGGTGAAGAAGTGCACCTGACTGTTGGGGTGGTGGAGTACCAGAAAGGGGACGAAACCCGTCATGGCGGAGCCTCAAGCTATCTAGCCCAGCGGCTGGAAGAAGGCGAGAGTGTAAGAGTGTTCGTCGAGCCCAACAACCATTTCAAACTGCCAGCAGATGATACAACACCAGTGATTATGGTTGGGCCAGGCACCGGTATCGCACCATTCCGTGCCTTTGTTCAGGAGCGGGATAACCGCGATGCCGAAGGCAAAAATTGGTTGTTCTTTGGCGACCGAACGTTCACTGAGGATTTTTTGTATCAGGTTGAATGGCAGAAATATTTGAAGTCCGGAGTGGTTGATCGAATTGATGTGGCATTTAGCCGCGATCAGGTCGAAAAGGTGTATGTCCAGCACCGCTTGCTCGAGCATGCGGCAGAAGTATGGCAGTGGCTGCAAGAGGGGGCCCATTTCTATGTCTGCGGTGATGCTACCCGCATGGCCAAAGATGTTCACGCCGCTCTGCTTTCGATTGTCGAACAGCAGGGGAGTAAGAGTCGCGAGCAGGCCGAGCAATATTTAAGTGAACTGCGCAAGAGCAAGCGTTATCAAAAGGATGTGTACTAATGAGCGAGCAAAAACTGTCGGATAACGAACGCCTCAAGCGTGAAAGTAACTTCTTGCGTGGCACTATCGTCAAGGACTTGAATGATCGGATTACCGGTGGCTTTACCGCTGATAACTTTCAGCTAATCCGTTTTCACGGCATGTACCAGCAAGATGACCGGGATATCCGCGCTGAGCGAGCTAAACAGAAACTGGAGCCACTACAAAATGTGATGTTGCGAGCTAGGATGCCGGGTGGGGTGATCACCCCCAAGCAGTGGTTGGCAATTGACAAGTTTGCCGAGGAGCATTCTCTGTATGGCAGTATTCGCCTGACCACCCGCCAGACTTTCCAGTTTCATGGTGTGCTCAAGCCGAATATCAAACTGATGCACCAAACTCTGAATCAGATAGGGATTGATTCCATTGCCACCGCCGGCGATGTGAACCGTAATGTGTTGTGTACCTCCAACCCGGTGGAGTCCGAGCTGCACCAGCAGGCGTATGAGTGGGCAACGAAGATCAGCGAACATTTATTGCCGAAAACCCGTGCTTATGCCGAGATTTGGCTTGATGGTGAAAAACTGGAAACCACGGATGAAGAACCGATCCTAGGCAGCAATTATCTGCCGAGAAAGTTTAAGACTACCGTGGTGATCCCGCCGCAAAACGATGTTGATGTTCATGCCAATGATCTGAACTTTGTCGCGATTGCCGAGCAGGGCCAGTTGATTGGTTTCAATGTACTGGTGGGCGGCGGTTTGGCCATGACACATGGCGATAAGGCAACTTACCCTCGCCAGGCGGACGATTTTGGCTTTATTCCGCTGGAGAAAACCCTCGATGTCGCAGCGGCAGTTGTCACCACCCAGCGCGATTGGGGTAACCGATCTAACCGCAAGAATGCCAAGACCAAATACACGCTGGACAGGGTTGGTGTTGATGTCTTCAAGGCCGAAGTCGAGAAGAGGGCGGGGATTGCGTTTGCCCCGAGCCGACCTTATGAATTTTCCGAACGCGGCGACAATATTGGTTGGGTCGAAGGGATTGATGGTAAGCATCATCTGACGTTGTTTATTGAAAATGGTCGTTTGTTGGATTATCCGGGTAAGCCTTTGAAAACAGGTGCAGCGGAAATCGCGAAAATCCATAAAGGGGATTTTCGCATGACGGCGAACCAGAATTTGATTGTCGCTGGCGTTCCTGCGGCAGATAAACTTAAGATCGAAAGGATCGCCCGCGATCATGGCCTGATCGATAATGACGTATCCGAACAGCGGAAAAATGCCATGGCGTGTGTCTCGCTGCCCACCTGTCCGCTGGCAATGGCTGAGGCGGAGCGTTTTCTGCCGGAGTTTGTGACTGACATCGAACAGTTGTTGGCTAAGCACGGCCTGCCTGAAGATGACAACATCATTTTGCGGGTGACCGGTTGCCCGAATGGTTGTGGCCGGGCGATGCTGGCTGAAATCGGCTTGGTGGGTAAGGCGCCTGGGCGGTATAACCTGCACCTTGGTGGTAACCGTAATGGTACCCGGATCCCGAAAATGTACCGTGAGAACATTACAGTCGAACAAATTCTTACCGAGATAGATAGCCTAGTGGGCCGTTGGGCCAAGGAAAGAGAAGACGGTGAAGATTTTGGCGACTTCACTATCCGTACCGGGATTATTGAGCCGGTTCTGATTTCAAAGAGGGACTTTTATGCCTGATAGCCAATATGCCTCATTGCTGAAAGCCAGCAAGGTAGAGCAGATCCTAAAATTGGCAGAGGTCAATGCCAAGCTTGAAGTGATGAGCGCAGAACAACGAATCCGTTGGGCCCTGGACAATTTGCCCGGACAGTTTGGTTTGGCGTCGAGCTTTGGTATTCAATCTGCCGTGATGCTGCATCTGGTCACGCGGATCAAGTCTGATATCCCCGTGATTCTGACCGATACCGGTTACCTCTTTTCGGAAACGTACCAGTTTGTCGATGAGTTGACTGATCGTCTGGGCTTGAATTTGCACGTTTACCGTGCTGAATTGAGTCCTAATTGGCAGGAGGCGCGATTTGGTAAGCTTTGGGAGCAGGGCCTTGATGGGATCAAGCAATATAACCGACTGAACAAGGTCGAGCCGATGCGGCGTGCCTTGGATGAGCTTGGAGTTTCGGCATGGTTCTCCGGCTTACGCCGTGAACAATCACAAAGCCGGGCGACCTTGCCTGTACTGGCGGTGCAAAATGGCCTATTCAAGTTCCTGCCGCTGATTGATTGGAGTGACCGGGATATTGAGCAGTATCTTGACCGATATCAACTTCCTTATCATCCACTTAAAGACGAGGGGTACCTTTCTATCGGGGATACTCATACCAGCCAAAAATGGCAGCCTGGCATGAAGGAAGAGGAAACCCGTTTCTTCGGACTCAAGCGTGAATGTGGCTTGCATGAAGATGATGTCGAAGCGGATGGTTCCGGTATCTAGTCGGCTCTGCTTGTTTATATAGCGGAATAAAAAGCCTTACTCATTGCTGAGTAAGGCTTTTTTACATCATGCTGACAGAAAGGTTTGGCTTGCGCGGTATCTTTGCGCGCGTTTTTATCGGTCGCTGCTGGTTAGCCTGCCGCTTGCCAGATGCTTCCGAGGTTATCCATTAGGGACGAACTGGCCCCTTGATCGCCCACAAACTGCATTACGACCGGTATGAACTGGCTTACCATACTTGGATCCATACCGAGGGCACTGAAAACTTGGTTGATAGTATCCATATTGCCAAGCAATGCACTGGTGCCGGGAGGCAGACTACCGGTTAGGGAGTCCAGCCCGGGGATCATCTGGGTTAGCTCGGTCGCTTGTTCACCACCAAGCTGGCTAGCTGCAATGGAAAGTAAGGCGCCAGCCCCGCCTGCGGCTTGCTCAGTCGAGACATCGAGCTGGCTGCTGAGTAAATCGGTCAGTGGGTTACTGAGGGTAGATGCCGCTTCTTCGTCATCACCGCCGAATAAGTCCGAAAGGCTGAAGGCGTGGCTGGTGGCAGGCAATAGCAAGCTGCCAACAAGCAGCAGTAGCCAAGTTTTGGCTCGGGTTTGGGTCAATAGGTACATCTTTCGCAATCCTCCATGTAGGCGTCGACTATTGGGTTTCTTATTAAAGATTAGTCAGGAATGCGGCTTAGATACCAAATTCTATGGCAAAAAATGAATAAAAAGATAAAAAGAGACAAACTTTGGTTAGGATAATAGGGAAGGGCGGCGAGGTTTAGCCAATAAAAAACGGTGCCAGAAGCACCGTTTTTGCCAGTAATCGCTGTGCGATTAAAGGATTTCTAGTAGTTCTACTTCGAATACTAGAGCTGCATATGGAGGGATCGCTGCACCTGCGCCGCGCTCACCGTATGCTAGGTTTTGTGGGATGCATAGCTTCCACTTAGAACCAACAGGCATCATTTGTAGAGCTTCAACCCAACCAGCGATAACGCCAGTTACAGGGAACTCAGCAGGTTGGCCGCGAGAAACAGAGCTGTCGAAAACAGTACCGTCAGTTAGTTGACCGTGGTAGTGAACACGTACTTGCTTGTCTGAAGTTGGGATTTCACCGTTACCTTCAACAAGAACTTCGTACTGAAGACCAGATTCAGTTACTGTAACTTCTGAGCGTAGTGCGTTATCTTTTAGGAACGCTTCGCCTTCAGCAGCAGCAGCTTGAGCTTGCTCCTGACGAACAGATTCTGCACGAGTGTGTAGGTCACGTAGTGCGTTATTGATGTCGTCAACTTCGATTTCTGGCATGTCACCAGTTAGAGAAGTAGCGATACCTTTGGCGATAGCAGCAACATTAAGGCCTTCTAGACCACTTTGTGCTAGTTGCTGGCCCATTTGAAGACCGATACCGTAGCTTGCTTTAGTTTCAACTGTATCTAGTTTTACGTCAGACATGGTGTCATCTCTTTAGTAGAATAAATAAAGCAGGCAGGATAACAGTTTCTCCCCCTAGGGGTAAACCATTGTAATAAGCTGTCGATGGATAGCGTGAATTAGATAGCGCTGGAGTGGAGTGTATGGGACAGGCCAAACGCCGTTCGAACAAAAAGAGTGAATTTACGTGGCCTCGTATCACCTTTGATAAGGAGGCGTTCAAACAGGGAGGAGCGGCTATCCGTGCTAAGTTTGCACCGCTGAAAAGCAAATGGCAGCAGTTACCTAAATTGCATCGCCGTGCCTTGGCTGTATTGGTTCCGGTTACGGCTGTCTTATTGATCATGCCTGCGGGAAAGCAAACAGCGCGTGTTGAGTCATCTGATCCTGTTCGACGTGAACTGTCACTGAATCTGGATAGTCAGCAGCCACAAAGTGTGGCGGCAGGGGATAGGGAAGAGCCTGTCTCGCCGCCTCGTCCTTCTCGTATCAGGCCATTAGATCCGGTTGAGAGCCAGCCTGTTGCCTCCAAACCTGAAACCAAGCTGCCAGAAAAAACGGTGAAGGCTGCGTTATCTCAGTCAGAAAGTGCTGATTGGCAGCGCTATCAGGTAAAAAGTGGCGAGACCCTCGCCAATATATTCCGCCAGCATAACCTACCGCTTAATGATCTCTATGCGGTGGCTGCGATTGAAGGAGATGACAAGCCACTGAGCCGAATCAAGGCTGGCCAATGGCTGCGTTACCGCCAGACCGCGCAGGGTGGTTTAGATGCTCTGCAAATTGAGCGTCGTAACAGCGAGCCGGTATTGTTTTTCCGCCGCTCCGATGGCAGCTTTGTTCGCCGTACCCAGTAACGCATTATTTGCGCCTAGATAGATACAAATAAAAAAGCCACCTCTGAGGTGGCTTTTTTATTTGGTGATCCGCATATCGATATGAGGGATGCCATCCTCAAGGTATTCAGCAGAAAACGCCTCGAAGCCATAGCGCTGGTAATAATGTTGTAAGTGCGACTGGGCGCCAATCTCAATGGTTTTCCCCGGCCATAGTTGTTCGGCCAGTGCCAGACCTTGTTCAAGAAGCGGATAACCCACCCCTTTGCCACGTACCGCTGGTGATGTCACAACCCGACCAATGCTGACGCCATCATAGGTCGTACCGGCAGGCAATAGGCGCAAGTAGGCAATCAATGTCTCTTCTTGATAGCCGAGTAAATGGTAAGTGCCGGTTTTTCTGTCATGGTCATCTAAGTCCGGGTACGCACAAGTCTGTTCAACCACAAAGACATCACTACGCAGCTTGAGTAAATCATAAAGCTGGTGTGTGGTCAGTTGGTCAAAGCGAAGGCATTGCCATTGCATCACATTCTCCTGATGGTTGATGTGGTTCATAGGCCCATCAGGATAAATGAACCCTATAGGCTTGGCATTAACTTAAGATAAGTTGAGCTGTTATTTTTGCGGTTATTCACAGCTTCGGCTTCGGATCCGGCTCAGACTGGTGGGGGTAATGCCAAGGTAAGAGGCAACTTGGTAATCGGCAAGTTGTGCCTGAAGATCTGGGAAGTGTTCGCAAAACAAGGTATATCTTTCTTCCGGGGAGTGGATGAGCATAAAGCGCTCTTTGTGCTCCTTAAACAGTAGTTGGCGCTCCAGTAAGCCTATATAAAGGCGAGGGCTGGTCGTTTTCCATTGTTCGATAAGCGTAAGGGGCAGTGCCAGTAATTGGCTAGCTGATAAGGTCTCCAGTAAATACTCGGAAGGTCGGCCGGTCAGTAGGCTTTCAAAGCCGATGATGAGCTCTTGTTCCCAGTAAAACTCCTTGCTGAACTGACGACCTTCAGGCGTTAGGTAACTGGCATGACAAATACCTTCAGCCAGAAAATAGGCACAGTCAGGTTGCGCGCCTTGGTTGAGCAGGATATGGCGGGTCGGCAGTTCCATCGGCTCTGCTGCCGCAATGGCTTGCTGGAGGGTCTCTTCATCGGCGCCATGGTTCTGGAGATACTGAGTCAGGGCTGTTTTCATCTTGTGCTCGCAGGGATCTGATAACGCTTTATCATACCAAAAAAAATACCGCAGCCGAGGCTGCGGTATTTTCATAGGCGATTAGTTCTTCTGACTTACTTTTGCAGGTCGATTCGGTAAACCGCAAAGCCGATTTCATCTTTACCGGCTTTTTCCATTGGGTATTGTGCTTTGTCTTTTATGAAGCTGGCTGCTTTGTCGCCCGGTGAGGTTTCGAAAGTGACGTTTAGCTCTTTCTCGCTCTTCAGCGGGGCAAAACGCCAGTTGTTGTCGGCGCTTGGTGTTACTTCACCCTGCTCTTTGCTTACGCGGGTAATGTAATCCGCGACAACAGTGCGGTTTTCATCTGGCGAAGCAAATGCAATGTACTCTTCGCCGGTACCGGCAAACTTACCGCTGTAAGCGCGGTAGTTGTTGGTGGCGATGATAAATGGTTGGGCTGGGTCAACAGGCTTGCCATTGAAGGTTAAATCTTGAATACGTTCTGATTTGTCGTTGATCAGCTTACAGTCGCCATCGTAACGGGCTGGCTGGGAAACATCGATGGTGTAGCTGACGCCGTCGATAACATCGAAGTTATAGGTGCGGAAACCATCCCAATTGATTAGACCTTGCTGCTTGGTGCTGTTCAGGTCTATTTGGTTGAACTGGCCTGCAGAGCATTCCAGCCATTCTTTCACTTCTTTACCTGTAACTTTCAGTGCCACGAGGGTATTTGGATACAGGTAAAGATCTGCTGCGTTACGGAAGGTAAGCTGTCCAGATTCCACTTCGGTAAAGTTTGTTGGATCGTTTCCACGGCCGCCAGCCTTGAATGGAGCCGCTGCAGACAATACTGGAATACCGTCTAGATCCGGATCGCCTTGGATAAAGCGCTCAACGTAATCTTGCTGGGCAAGGCTGACGATCTGTACCGTTGGATCGTCTTGTACCAGAGCCAGGAAGCTGTACATGACATCGTTGGCTTTGCCGATAGGCTGGTTAACAAATTCGCGAGTACCATCGTGCTCAGCTTTAATGGCCTCGACCATTTTCTCGTCAGCTTCAACAATCGCGTCGCCTTTTATCTTATCGAAGATTGGGCGGGCTTCTGTCTGAGCGCTGGTTACCGTCCAGCTACCGTCTTTCTGCTTCAAGACCAAGTCAATAACACCCAGGTGATCACCCCAGCGGCCTGGCATGACTGCTGGAATACCATTGATGGTGCCTTTCTCCACATCGGTATTTGGCAGGTTAGCGAATGCTGTGCTCGGGAAAACAGCATGTGAGTGACCGAAGGCAATCGCATCGATACCTTCCACTTCAGTGAGGTAATACACCGAATTTTCAGCCATGACTTTGTAAGGGTCTGTCGACACGCCCGAGTGCGGGATTGCGACAATGATATCAGCACCTTCTGCTTTCATCTGAGGGACGAATTTCTCAGCAGACTGCTTGATATCTTCAGCCTTGACCTTGCCCTCTAGGTGGCGCTTATCCCAGATTAGGATCTGCGGTGGCACAAAGCCGATGTAGCCGATTTTAACTTCGTGCTCGGCGCCATCCGTATCCTTGAATGTGTGTGACTTGATCACATAAGGAGTAAATAGATTCTTACCCGTTTTAAGATCGTAGACATTGGCATTGACGTACGGAAAGTTCGCTCCTGCAATGGCCTTGTCTAGGAAATCCAAGCCGTAGTTGAATTCGTGGTTACCGATGTTACCGACTTCGTAGTTTAATTGGTTCATGGCTTTGTAAACGGGGTGGATATCACCCTGGTTTAGGCCTTTAGCCGCCATGTAATCGCCCATAGGGCTACCTTGGATCAAATCCCCGTTATCAACCAAAACACTGTTGGTTACCTCAGACTGGGCTTGCTTTACCAATGTTGCTGTACGGACTAGGCCTGTTTTCTTGGTCGGCTTGTCTTTGTAGTAGTCATAGTCCATGACATTGGTATGGATATCCGTTGTTTCTAGGATGCGAAGCTTGATGGTGTCTGCTGTAGCTGGTCCTGCCATAGCCAGCATGCCGCCCAAAATCGCAACCGATAAGGGTTTGGCTGATAACTTCATAATTTTCTCCGTGAGTGTCGGTATAGGAAAGCGTGCATAAGGTAACAAAAACGCTTCCTAAGTTGCGTAAGAGAATAGCTTTTATGTGTGATTAATCGCGTTTTTCTGCGTATTTTCTCGAGTAGTTGGAATAGGTTGGATTAGAAAACAACATTTCGGCTAAGCATAAGCCTAGGCCAAAAAGTCATAGCTTATGAGTAAATCGCCTATATCACCGTGATGAATCATTCCTTTCCCGACAATCGTAGGCATTTTGCCAAATAAACTGATTTATCTCTATTTTTCTGGAAGAGACGAGGGATTAATTTTGGGGTGAACTTTTTGGAATAAAAAATGAAATTTAAGAATTTCAGGTAATAAATCACCGCAACTATAGTGCTTCTATCAACGGATTCTCAGGGGCACTCTATATGGACTATCTGCCAATTTTTGCTGATTTAAAGCGCCGACCGTGCTTGGTTGTCGGGGGCAATGATATTGCTTGGCGCAAGGCGAAGATGTTGTTAAAAGCAGGGGCCGACGTAAAAGTCATTAGCCCGGAGCTGTCTCCTCTTTTCCTGCAAGCGGTCGATAACGGCCAGTTGACTTACCTGGGCGAGGAATTCTCGCCACATCACCTTGATGGAATTTTCCTCGCGATTGCCGCCACTGAGCGCAAGGCGTTAAACGCTCTTGTTTACCAATCAGCTAACCAGCGGCAGGTGTTGGTCAATGTGGTGGATGATACTCAGCGCTGTAGTTTTATCGTCCCATCGGTTGTCGATCGTTCACCCATTATCGTCGCCGTTTCGTCATCGGGCCAAGCGCCGGTACTGGCAAGATTAATACGTGAAAAGCTCGAGGCATTACTGCCACAACACCTCGGCCTAATGGCTACGATCGCAGGACGTTTTCGTTCTCGCTTAGCCAAGACGGCCACCTCATTCTCTGCCCGTCGTCGCTTCTGGGAGCAAGCTTTCAATGGGCGTTTTGCCTCATTGGTAGCTGCTGGACAGGTTGAGTCGGCAGAGTATGAACTGGAGCAATTGAGCCAAGGGCAAAGCTCTGGCGGTGACGTCGCTCTTATTGGTGCTGGTCCCGGGGATGCTGGGCTACTGACTCTCAGGGCGTTGCAATTATTGCAACAGGCCGATGTGGTGCTGTTCGATTACTTGGTATCGGATGAGGTGATGGATTTAGTCCGTCGTGATGCCGAGCGGGTATGTGTCGGTAAGAAAGCGGGCTTTCACAGCGTGCCTCAAGCGGAAACCAATCGTTTGTTGGTGAAATATGCTGCTAAAGGTAAGCGTGTTGTCCGCCTTAAAGGGGGCGATCCCTTTGTCTTCGGCCGCGGAGGTGAAGAGCTGGAGGTCTTATTTGATCACAATATTCCGTTTGAGGTGGTTCCGGGGATCACCGCGGCTGCGGGGGCAACGGCGTATGCCGGCATTCCATTGACCCATAGGGATCATGCCCAAACGGCGATGTTTGTTACTGGGCACCTAAAAGCTGGTAGCGATCAGCTTGATTGGCAAACCTTGGCCAGGGGCAATCAGACTTTGGTCATCTATATGGGACTGATGAATTCCTCAGATATCCAGAAGCAGCTGATTCAGCATGGACGCGAGGGTACCACTCCGGTTGCGATCATTGAGCGTGGTACTCAGCCAACCCAGAAGGTTTACAAAGGCCAACTTAAAGAGTTGGAAGAGTTAGCTCAACAGGCGGCTTCTCCGTCACTGATCGTGGTGGGTGAAGTGGTCAATTTATCAGAAAAATTACATTGGTTTGGAAAGCAACCACAGCCTGCTTATCCCAATGCGGATGAACAAGGTTCCGTGGTGAAACTGGCTTAGCATGGAGAGAGTAATGGACCCGAAAAGATTCACCCATTTAAAGCAACTGGAAGCGGAGAGTATTCATATTATTCGCGAGGTTGCCGCCGAGTTTGATAACCCAGTCATGATGTACTCCATCGGTAAGGACTCCTCGGTCATGCTACATCTTGCCCGTAAGGCCTTTTACCCGGGGAAGATCCCGTTTCCGCTTTTGCATGTCGATACCGATTGGAAATTCCGTGAAATGATCGAGTTTCGTGATCGGGCTGCCGAGAAATATGGCTTTGACCTGCTGGTACACAAAAACCCTGAAGGATTGGCAATGGGGGTGGGCCCTTTCACCCATGGCTCATCCAAGCATACCGATATCATGAAAACCCAAGGTCTCAAGCAGGCGCTGAATAAATACGGATTTGATGCCGCGTTTGGTGGCGCGCGACGTGATGAGGAAAAGTCTCGCGCTAAAGAGCGGGTTTACTCATTCCGTGACAAGAACCATACCTGGGATCCGAAGAACCAAAGACCGGAGCTATGGAAGACTTACAATGGCCAGATAAACAAAGGTGAAAGCATACGTGTCTTCCCGCTATCTAACTGGACTGAATTGGATATCTGGCAATATATCTACCTCGAAGGTATCGAGATAGTGCCTTTGTATCTGTCGGCCGTGCGACCGGTTGTTGAGCGTGATGGCATGTTGATCATGGTTGATGATGACCGAATGAAACTTCAACCCGGTGAACAGATAGAGCAAAAGAGTGTGCGGTTCAGAACCTTGGGCTGTTACCCACTGACGGGAGCGATTGAATCAGAGGCCGATACGCTCACCGGCATTATTGAAGAAATGCTGGTGGCCACCTCCAGTGAACGACAAGGTCGGGCGATTGATCATGATCAGTCCGGCTCGATGGAGCTCAAGAAACGTCAGGGATACTTCTAAGGAGAGAATAATGAATAGTGCAATTGAACAACAAGTGGCCGAGCTGGGTATTGAAGCCTATCTCGACCAGCATCAACACAAATCCCTACTGCGTTTTCTGACGTGCGGGTCGGTAGATGATGGCAAGAGTACCTTGATTGGTCGTCTACTCCATGACTCTCAGCAGATTTATGAAGATCAATTGGCTGCCATTCATGCCGATAGCCAGAAGGTCGGGACGACCGGTGATAAACCAGACTTGGCACTGTTGGTTGATGGCCTTCAGGCCGAGCGGGAGCAGGGGATCACAATTGATGTCGCCTATCGTTATTTCTCGACCAAAAAGCGAAAGTTCATTATTGCCGATACACCTGGGCACGAGCAGTATACCCGCAACATGGCGACCGGAGCCTCAACCTGTGATGTGGCCGTTATCTTGATTGATGCCCGTAAAGGGGTATTGGATCAGACTCGTCGCCACTCCTACATTGCCAGCTTGCTGGGGATCCGCCATTTCATCGTGGCTATCAACAAAATGGATTTGGTGGGCTTTGAACAGTCACGTTTTGAATCTATCCGTGATGAGTACCTCGCGTTTGCCGAGCAGCTCAATCCACAGCTGGATATCAAGCTGGTACCGCTATCCGCTCTGGAAGGGGATAATGTTGTTGACCTCAGCGATGAGACTCCTTGGTATGGTGGTGAATCGTTGCTAGCGATGCTGGAATCGGTAGATATCAATGTTGACCGCCAAGCGGGAGATTTCCGTCTGCCGATCCAATATGTGAATCGACCTAATTTGGATTTCCGTGGCTTTGCCGGCACTGTCGCATCGGGCACGATCAACGTAGGCGATGCTATTAAGGTGTTGCCATCGGGTAAACTCTCGCATGTTGAGCGTATCGTGACCTTTGATGGTGACCTGTCAACAGCCTTTGCGGGTCAGGCCGTTACGCTGACATTGGCCGATGAAATTGATATTAGCCGTGGTGATACCTTAGCTGCTGCCAATAACGAGGTCCCATTGGGCAACCGAGTGCTAGCTGATATTGTGTGGATGGCAGAAGCACCGCTTGAAGTGGGACGGCAATACGATATTAAAGTGGCCGGTAAAAAGACAGTGGGGAGCATTTCAGCTATTCGTCATCAGGTGGACATCAACAATCTTGGCACATTTGAGACTGACAGTCTGCCACTGAACGGTATTGGTTTATGTGAGGTGACTCTGATTGAGTCCATTGCCGTTGATCCCTACCTTAATAGTTCAGATACCGGTGGCTTCATTGTTATAGACCGCCTAACCAATGTCACCGTTGGTGCTGGTATGGTTAGAGAGGCACTTGCCGCAGAGCAAGCCCTCACCTCAACATCGGTATCTGCGTTTGAAGTGGAGCTCAATGCCCTGATCCGTAAACACTTCCCTGATTGGCAGGCGAAGGACATCAGTAAGTTGTTGGGATAATGATGATGCAATGGGAACAAGGAATGGTTCTCACCATGTTGATGGTGATTGTAACCTGCCTGCTAACAACAAGGATCAAGCCTGCATATTTGTTTGCGGGAGCGGCCTTCGTTGGCTTTCAGGCTGGGATGATTGATCTGCCGACGTTGGCAAGCAATTTTACCAATTCATCACTATTGACTTTGGTGTTGCTGATCCTTGTTTCTATTGGATTGGAAAAAACCCGATTGATCAGTTGGGTCGGTAAACAAATATCAAGTGGAGGACAATCGACGGTTGTAGCAAAATTAGGACTATCTACCGCCTTTCTTTCCTCCTTTACCAATAATACCGCAGTCGTAGTGTCTTTAATTGGGGCGATTAAGCGTAATCAGCGCCATGCACCATCGCGTTTGTTGCTCCCCTTATCCTATACCGCCATTTTAGGTGGGACACTAACCTTGATCGGTACCTCGACGAATTTGATCATCAATAGTTTTGTCGAAGATGCCGGGTTGCCCAGTTTAGGCTTTTTTGCGCCAACGACGATTGGCCTGGCTGTGTTGGCTGTTGGCTTGCTGATTTTGATCCCGTTGAGTTACCTGCTTCCTATCTATGACGAGAATTCACAGGACGATCTGCCTTATTTCTTGGAGGCTAAAGTTATCGGGGGCTCTCCTTTAGTCGGTAAAAGTGTTGCCGACAATGGTTTGAGAGCGCTAAGACGGTTGTTCCTAGCGGAGGTCATTCGAGATGGCCAAACATTGGCACCGGTCTGTCCTGACACACAGCTCAAGGCTGGTGATACCTTGCTCTTTTGTGGTGATGTGGAGAGTGTAACGACACTACAGGAAATAAACGGGCTCCAGTTGTTCGGTCAGCATCACCTTAATGGTCAGTCAATGCTTGAAGTTATCGTTAGTCATTCAGCCGGAATCCGTGGCAAGACCTTAAAGAGTGTCCAGTTCCGCGAGCGATTCGATGCGGTTGTTGTCGCTATTCGTCGCGGACATGAACGGTTAGCTGGTGGGCTAGGTAACATTGAACTGCATGCTGGAGATACCTTGGTGGTAGTGCCGGGAAAAAACTTCAACACTAAAAAGCAACAGCTTAATCGTGAATTTGTTCTCGTGAATGGACTGGATTCGAGTGCCAGGCTGGATAGCCAGAAAAGTACGATGGTTCTCTTTGGTTTCATGCTGGTTATCGCGGCGGCATTATTGGATGCCTTGCCCATTATCAAAGGATTGGCTGGTTACTTAGTATTGTTGATTGTCTTCGGAGTGGTCACGTTTGCCGAACTTAGGCGGCGCTTTCCTATTGATATTGTCGTGATTGTAGGCTCGGCATTGTCACTGGCTCAATTGATGTTATCGAGCGGGCTCTCTGAACGAATGGGAGATATGCTGATGACCGGGTTTGCAGGGTGGGGAATATACGGCGCTTTGGTTGCAGTGTATTTACTGACTTTGGTATTAACGGAGCTTGTGACCAATAACGCTGCAGCTGCATTGGCGTTCCCCATTGCTTACAGTCTATCGCTGAGTTATGGCGTTGATCCTATGCCTTTCATCATGGCGATTTTATTTGGAGCCAGTGCCAGTTTTATTTCTCCTTATGGTTATCAAACTAACTTGTTGGTCTATAGCGTGGGTAATTACAAGCTGAAAGACTACTTACGTGTTGGGTTGCCTATTTCACTGGTGTATTCGGTCGTCGTACTGGCCTTGATACCTCGACTTTTTCCTTTTTAATGATAAACGTATATGGAGTCAGTTATGACGTCGGTTTTTCGTTCGACAAACAATGACAACATTGTTTGGCATTCTCACCAAATCGATAAAGCCTTCCGGGCCGATCAGAAAAAACAACAACCATGTGTACTGTGGTTTACAGGGCTAAGTGGGGCGGGTAAATCGACGGTTGCCGGGGCATTGGAGCACCGCCTGGCAGGAATGGGGTATCACACCTATTTATTAGATGGCGATAACGTTCGACATGGGTTGTGCCAAGATCTTGGATTTTCCGTGGAAGACCGTCGGGAAAATATTCGTCGAATTGGCGAAGTGGCAAAGCTTATGGCCGATGCGGGGTTGATTGTATTAAGCGCATTCATCTCTCCCCACCGCCACGAACGTCAGTTAGTACGTGACATGCTTCCTTCAGGAGAGTTTCTGGAAGTGTTCGTAGACACACCGCTAGATGAATGTGAAAGGCGAGACCCGAAAGGCTTATATAAAAAAGCGCGTGCAGGTGAGATCAAACAGTTTACTGGCATTGATTCAGAGTATGAGCAGCCATTAGACGCTGAGGTTCATTTATCTGCGGGTCATGATGATGTGCAGCGATTAGTTGATCAATGTGTCGATGTACTGATAGCTCGAAAAATTATTGAATAACGAAAGGAGTGATGTGTGGGAAACCAGCTTGAGTCATTGTACCAAATTGCATTGGAAGCCGGTGAGGCCATTATGTCGCTTTACCACTCTCATATTGAGGTATCAGAAAAAGAGGATCGCAGCCCAGTTACCGCTGCCGACTTAGCTGCAAATGCAATTATTTTAAAAAGGTTGGCAGCATTAACACCCGATATCCCCATCGTTTCTGAAGAGTCTGCATATATTCCTTGGTCGCAGAGAAAACACTGGCAGCGATTTTGGTTAGTTGACCCTTTAGATGGCACGAAAGAGTACCTTCGTAAAAATGGTGAGTTCACCGTTAATATTGCGTTGATTGAACAAGGGCAACCGGTTATGGCTGTTGTTCATGCTCCCGCCCTTGGTCAGACGTGGTTAGGTAATGGCTATCAAGCTTGGCTCGTTAGTAATAATCTACGAAAAGAGATAAAAGTAAAATCTGCCAGCTCACCTGTAGTGGTTGGGAGTCGCTCTCACCCAAGTCCGATGATGGAGCAGTTCTTAGCGCAGCTTTCTACATACCAATTAGTCGCGGTGGGATCGTCATTGAAGTTTTGCTTAGTCGCAGAAGGGCGAGCTCAATATTACCCGAGGCTTGGTCCTACAATGATGTGGGATACTGCAGCAGGTCAATGTATTGCTGAAAGTGCAGGAGCTATTGTTAAAAGCCTTGATGATGCTCCACTGCGTTATGACCGAGAAGATCTGCTAAACCCTTCTTTTATTGTTAGCCTACCGAGCTAAATTTCATTAGAGGGCGAATATATCCTCTTTTTTAAAGGTTCTACCACACAGAGAGAGTAGTTATTGTCTACGCTTAACGTTGCGCTTCAATAACAACGGGTACCTGAAGCGTTGCTTTGGCCGTTTTTTGTGTTTTTTCCTCGTTTACGTTTCTTTTGCCATCAATTGGCAAAAAAAGTCAAAAAAACCATTGCTAATACTTTGGTGCTCCCTATAATGCCGCCTCACCAACGGGATGACGGCTTATTAGTAAGCTCTTCACAAATTGTGGATAACTTGTTGGTGGTTGGTCTGCTAAGTTTTGTTGTCATTTTTGAGCTTGACTCTGAAGTGTAAATAATTAGAATTGCCGGCCTTGCTTGTTAAAAGCGATGAGTTCTTTAAAATAAGAATGTATCTATTAACAAGCCTTGTCAGTAAAGAGTTTTGAAAAATGTTTTTTGAAATTAGTTGTTGACATCGAGGTTAGCACTGGTAAGATACGCAGCCTCAACCGACACGCAGTGTCGAGTTAACGTTCTTTAACAATTTGACCATGCAATCTGTGTGGGCACTCGTGAAATGATAGTCAACAAAAGAATTATCAATGAAA
>NZ_JBNNXU010000029.1:0-57162 GCF_052873915.1 Photobacterium sp. DNB22_13_2 | reverse complement strand
TTTGGAGTATAAGCGCCTTTTCGCAACCTAATGATCACCCATAGAATGGCACAAGTCGCCCACCCAACATGAAGGAAGTGGTTGAATGTCATATAGTAATAGATGGTGAAAAATTGACTACTTCCAGTATGCAGCCCCTGTAAATGATTCCAGTAAAACTCTGTCGTTTTTACTAGCAGGTACAAACAACCACAAATTAAGGTAAGCCATAAACTAAACTGGCATTTTTGTCTTTTTCCTAATCGAATATACATCATCGCCTTTGCCATAAAGTAACTACTCGATAGTAAAACGATGGTATTGATAACCCCAAAGGAGGTACTTAAAATATGTGGCCCTTTAGAAAATACATCCGGATAATTAAACTTAGCTATAAAATAGGCAACAAAAAAAATACCGAATTCTGTCAACTCTGACAAAATTCCAACCCATATCGGAATATTGCCTGGAATCCTGCCTGCTCGATCTTCACTCCAAGCACGAGGAAAAATGCCCAGAGCCTCTTTAGGTGGTTGTTCATTCATAGTATACCCAAGTTACTTCAAGTTGCAGGATCCAGAGCTTCATCAATGGTTTCAGTTCAAGGAAAATAGCCGAACGTAATAGTTAGCCTATTTCGAGGGTATATGTACAGCAGCAGAAGCTATGAACACTCACATGAGGTGTAATGAATTAAAGTTAGTCGAAATTATCGGTATTTGGCGGTTAAATCAGGTCAGACGCCAAACGGACTCGTTAGTCATTGCAGGACTGTTAAGCGATTCGTCCAATGAAAACCTCTTCACTGACCTATACTTCCTATTATTTCGCCAAATAAAGAAAATATACAACGGGGTGGCATATGTCAGACAATTTTACAAAAGGCATGGCTCGAAATATTTATTATGGCGGCAGTGTTTTTTTTCTATTGCTCTTTGCCGCATTAACCCTGCATACAACCCGAGAGATGCCAAAAACAGACCACCGCGAAAACCTGACCGAAGCCGTTGCACGCGGTAAGACTGTATGGGAAGAGAACAATTGCATTGGTTGTCATACACTTATCGGTGAAGGTGCCTATTATGCGCCTGAGTTAGGAAACGTCTATTTCCGTCGAGGAGCGGGTAACCTCATTGCCTTTAAAGCCTATTTAAAGGCCTGGATGAAGGCACAACCTTTGGGTGTACCAGGCCGACGTCAAATGCCACAGTTTAATCTCAATGAACAGCAAGTCGACGATTTAGCAGAGTTTCTTAAATTTACGGCAGAAGTTGAAGTCAATAACTGGCCACCAAATATTGAGGGTTAAGCAATGGACACATTAAAGTTTCAATCTCAATCTGTTGCTAAACCTTATTTTGTCTTTGCATTAATTCTATTTACGGGTCAGATCCTGTTTGGCCTCATAATGGGACTTCAATACGTCATCGGTGATTTCCTTGCTGGTACCATACCTTTTAATGTTGCCCGCATGGTACATACAAACTTATTAATTGTTTGGTTATTATTCGGCTTCATGGGCGCTGCTTATTTTCTCGTACCAGAGGAATCTCAAACTGAATTATACAGCACGAAACTAGCAAAATTGCTCTTCTGGGTTTTTGCAATTGCAGGAACATTAACCATTCTAGGCTATCTCTTAGTCCCTTACTCGACGCTTTCTGAAATCACAGGCAATAAGTACTTTCCGACCATGGGCCGAGAGTTTCTAGAGCAGCCGACGATAACTAAAATTGGCATTGTCATCGTCTGCCTTGGCTTTTTGTTCAACATCGGTATGACCATTTTGCGTGGGCGAAAAACAGTGATCAATATGGTTTTGATCACTGGTTTGATTGGCCTCGCGGTGTTTTTTCTCTTCTCGTTTTATAACCCCGAAAATATCGCACTCGACAAGTTTTTCTGGTGGTTTGTGGTACACCTATGGGTTGAAGGTGTTTGGGAGCTAATCATGGGGGCAATCTTAGCCTTCATACTGATTAAAATTACCGGTGTTGACAGAGAAATCATCGAAAAGTGGCTCTATGTGATTGTTGCAATGGCTTTGATTTCAGGACTTTTAGGCACCGGCCATCACTTTTTCTGGCTAAGTACCCCTGCATATTGGCAATGGGTTGGCTCGGTATTTTCGGCACTTGAACCCCTCCCGTTCTTTGCGATGGTTCTATACGCATTCAATATGGTCAATAACCGTCGCCGAGAGCACCCAAATAAAGCCGCCACGCTTTGGGCTTTAGGCACTGCAGTCATGGCTTTCCTAGGTGCGGGGGTATGGGGTTTTCTCCATACTCTTGCCCCCGTAAACTACTTCACACATGGCACTCAAATCACAGCAGCCCATGGTCATATGGCGTTTTATGGCGCATATGCCATGATCGTACTCACCATTATTTCTTATGCAATGCCGAAATTGAACGGCGCCGGTGAAGCATTCAGTAAAAAAGCCCAAGTCGTCGAGATGTGGGGATTTTGGTTGATGACTGTTTCCATGGTCTTCATCACTCTCTTCTTAACTGGAGCGGGGATCTTGCAAGTGTGGCTTCAGCGTATACCTGAAGGCGGTGAAGCATTAGGGTTTATGGCAACTCAGGATAAGCTGTCCATCTTCTACTGGGCAAGAGAGCTGGCCGGGGTGATATTTCTAATTGGCTTATTCACCTACCTTGCAAACTTTTGGATTGCTAAGAAATAGTTTTTCCATCAAGCCTGATGAATCGTCTTACTTAGGTCATAAAGGAAACTTATGGAAGAGTGGGTGGGCACTATTTGGCATAAGTTTATCGTCCAGAAGAGCAATACGGACTTTCACAATGCACGTGTAGAGTTCAATGACGTGAAAAAAACAGTGGGTATGCTGTTTCGTTCACTCGGCGGGGAGCCTTCTAAACGAATTGAAGCCGCAGCCCCACGTGATTATGTTATCCGCCGTCATCTCCTGGACAAAATTGCGGGTACAAAATTACAAACAAGCCTAGCGTGGCAAGATGGAAGCAGTTTACGGTTACCGCAATCAATTGCTATCTTTGATAGTAAACACCTAAACAGAGAGCTCTATTTGTGGCTGACAGTGTTAGCTGCCCATAGCCCAGTAACATTCACCCATTGGGCTAAAGATAATCAAGCTATCGTCGCAACGATATTAAACCGATATCCAAATTTAAGACCTCGCTACAAGGGCCTTCTTGATGCGGTATTAGAACAACGAGTTCCCATAAATAAGTTACCTAAGGGCATGCAACCTTTAGAAAAAGCCGTAATTGAGGCACTTAAATATCCAGAGTTATCCATGGAATTCCCTGAGGCTAACTATGCACCACAAGCCATTTATCTTTGGCTATACCCTAGCGAACACATCAACGCTAACCCCTTTAAAGAGTCAGCGAGTTCAGTTCCTGAGCCAAGTTCTCCTTCAGAAGGCCGTAAACTTGAAAGCCATCAAGCTCGGAAAAAAACAGAACGGGTTGATGACAGCAATACCAAAGACAGTCTGATGGTTTTTCGTTTAGAAAACCTATTTTCTTGGAGTGAGTTTTCTAAGGTAAATCGGGCAGAAGATGACACGGAAGATACCGACTCAAAGCGTGTTGCCGAAGATTTAAATCTCATTACAGTCGCCAAAGACAGTCAGCAACAAACTGCCAAACTAAAAATAGACCTCGATCTGCCTGCAGCTATAGAGGATGACTACCCACTTGGCAAAGGACTAAAGCAACCAGAGTGGAATTATAAAACCCAGCAACTGGTACCAGACCGCTGCTTGGTACAACCCATGTTACCTAGGCAGTCTAAACCCAAGTCACTCCCCTTTAACCTCCAGACCAATGCAAATAAAATTCGTCACCAGTTTGAACACTTAACAAGTATCAAGCATTGGCTGAAAGCCCAGCCTACCGGTAGTGATATCGACTTATCTGCATGGATTGATTTTTATGTTGAGAGTAAAGCCTCAGTTTCAAAAGACTCTGATTATTACCTGCACTTCAAAAATGGAAATCGTGATATCTGCTGCCTCTTGCTGTCTGATCTTTCGATGTCAACAGATGCCCACATCAATGATAAACAGACCGTTATTGATGTCATAAAAGAAAGTATGTTGCTATTTTCTGAAGCCTTAACTGCGGTTGGTGATCCTTTTGCTATTTATGGTTTTTCATCCGTTAAACGCCAGCACGTTCGGTTCACAATACTGAAAAACTTTGGCGAACAATACACCGACAATATACGAGGCCGGATATTGGGACTGCTGCCTGGATACTACACTCGTATGGGTGCTGCCATTCGCCAGGCAAGTGATATTCTTGCTCCGCAACCGCACTCTCAAAAATTATTATTGATGCTAACCGATGGAAAGCCTAACGATATTGACCACTATGAAGGACGATTTGGCATAGAAGACACAAGGCAAGCTATCATCGCGGCTCGTAAAAAAGGGCTCATCCCCTTCTGCATCACCATCGATCAAAAAGCAGATGAATATCTGCCTTACATTTTTGGACACAACGGATTTACGACCATTTACAACCCTAGCCAATTGCCGAAAAAGTTGCCCCTTTTGTACCATCAATTAACGCATCACCATTGAATATGGTGAATAATCAATGGAGGGGTTTATGAGAGAGCTCATACACTGTTTATATTGTCAGACAGAGAATAGGGTCGATGAGGATTCCCATAGCCAGAGTAAGTCACAAGCCTGTAGTCATTGTGGGATGCCATTACCCAAGCACCATCCAAATAGCCGACAATACCGTACCAAGGTTTTTGTTGGTGCTTTCATCTGCATCTGTCTCTTCTGTGCCATCATGGTCATTTATTTGCCCAGATAATAACTTTTGAGGCTATCCACTATGCGAACCCTTTTACAAACTAACGATAAGCAAGAAATAAAATCAGCATCGAATATCGCTTTGCTGTCTTTGCTGAATCTAACTTTTCTCCCCGTGATCGCATTTGCTTTTTTATTGATGAAGTTAAAAAAGATCAAGAAACAGTCTTTTGCTTATTATCACTTGCAGTTTGCGATAAGACTTAATCTTATTGCGGCAATAGCACTTATTTTAGTGAGTATTCTCATGATCTCACTTGGTGGTTTTAATTCCGGTTGGACTTGGGTTTTCGTTATCACCTACTTCGTCTTTATCCATACAGTATTTATTTTAATCGCGGTCTGGGCATTAGTCCGATCATGGTCTGGACATAAATTTGGCTACAAAAACCAGTAACGAGACATAATCAGTAATTTTAATGATCAAAGTAGAGTTTTACCACATCCATCAACGCATCGACTGTACTGACATCATCAGATAACGGTTCGGCAAGACAGCTTCGGCAAGCTTCCTGCGGGGACATTCCGCTCGATATCATGCGTCCTGCGTATATCAGTAAGCGCGTGGATACCACCTCATCTAAATCACTCTCTAACCGGCGTAGAGCACCGGCCAAGTCGACTAATTTTGATGCAAGCAATTGATCTATCTGACTCTCACCAGTCAAGATTTGTTGCTCTAATAGAGGCTCGGGGTAATCAAAACGCATGGCGACAAATCGCTGCCGAGTACTGGCTTTCATTCCCTTCAGGATATTTTGGTAGCCCGGATTGTAAGAGACAACCAACATAAATCCATCAGTTGCTGCTAATAACTCTCCAGTGCGCTCTATCGGCAGCATTCGACGATCATCAGCCAAGGGATGCAGCACAACCGTGGTATCCTTACGCGCTTCAACAATTTCATCGAGATAGCATATCCCACCTTCTCTAACGGCTTTGGTCAAAGGGCCATCTTGCCAATAAGTACCATTAGGTCCAATCAAGTGTCGTCCGACTAGATCCGCCGCAGTTAAATCATCATGGCATGCCACAGTGTATAGGGGGCGACCTAATTTATCTGCCATATGCGTAACAAATCGTGTTTTACCACACCCTGTAGGACCTTTAATCAATAGAGGTAAATTGTGGGAATATGCATACTCAAATAATTCAATTTCATTGCCTTGTGGCTGATAAAAACAATCACTGTCGCTATTGGGTATCTCTGTCTTTCGCGGTAAAGGCATTGGAGGTCCAAAAGTTATCTAACTAAATAAACCATATGCATTAAATACAAGCCTAACAAGTTACGTGTAGGAAATTAATAAAAAAGCCAGTTGGTATACCAACTGGCTTCACACTTATCAGGATTAAAACGAAGAGATCTATCTCTCGTTTTACAGCACCGTAGGGATTAGATACCCAGAGCCTGACCACCACCGATCTGTAGTGTTTCAGCGGTGATGAATGATGCGTCTTTGCTTACTAGGAAAGAGATTGCAGAAGCAACTTCTTCTGGCTGACCAAGACGACCAAGCATGATACTGTTAGCCCAAGAAGCAAATACTTCTGGCTTCGTTTCTTTGATTTGTGCGTGGAACGGCGTATCGATAGTACCAGGAGATACAGCGTTAACACGGATGTTAGCTGGTGCTAGTTCTTTAGCAAGTGCACGCGTTAGCGTGTGAACAGCTGCTTTAGATGTACCGTAGATACCCGCACCTGGGCCACCTGCGTTCCAAGCTGCGTTAGAAGTGAAGTTGATGATTGACGCGTTGTCAGACTTCTTCAAGAACGGAATTGCAGCACGGGAAACAAAGAAAGCACTATCAAGGTTAAGCGCCATAACTTTGCGGAAGAAATCAGTTTCCATGCCTTCGATTGGACTACGGCCACCTAGACCACCAGCGTTGTTAACAACAACATCGATCTTACCGAATTTTTCACCGATAGCATTGATGTTTTCAGTTACTGCGTGCTCATCAGTAACGTCAAAGCCACGGTATTCCGCTTCGATGCCTTCACCTGTAAGTTCAGCAACACAGCTTGCACCCTTGGTGTCTTCGATACCGTTCAGAATCACAGTGTAACCATCTTTACCAAGACGCTTAGCAACTTGGAAACCGATACCACCTGTAGCACCAGAGATAAAAGCAACTTTATTAGACATATCAATGTTCTCTTTGAGTTAGTTAATGGCTATGCCAAAGGGACCTATGAAGGGGACTCTCTTCGACATCTAGCAATCAATAATATTGTATTACAATAACACTTTTCTTGAAGATTTCAAACAGAGTGAAGGGATCAATAGTGATCTTCGTCTTGTTTAGGCACAAAAAAGGCGCCGAAGCGCCTTTTTATCATTTAACAGAGAGGTCGATTACTTTGGCTGATTACTGTATGCACAACCTTCATACAGGGCTTCCTGAGTCGCCTCTGCAGAGTAGTTAGGGTTAGCAAACCATGTGCTTTCATCAGCAAGGTTTACAGACACATTGATAGAATCACGTGCACCTGGACCTGAGCGCATCACACAAATTTCTTTGCTCTGCAGTTTATTCCACAGCTCTGCACCTGCACCTTCACGCAGTGACAGGATGTCACCTTGATCAGATACCTCACCAGCTGCATTCGATGGACCGTACTGTTTGATGTACCAGTTTACATTCTCGAATTTGCTGCGATCCAATACGCCTTCGCTCTCAACGTATTCAGTGATCATGTCACGTACCGCGTAAACCGGCTCGTTCGATGAGTCCCAAATCACCTGCTCGCCGGTGATCCACTCTTCACCAAGCAGAGTTCCTAGGCGGTAATCATTGATCGCCAATACATAGTTAGCTTGAGGGTTAAATTCACTACCACGGATCTCAGTAATATCAATACGCTCACCCACCGCGTTGCTCAGATCGACGCTGTATTGGATAGAACCATCAAAGATATCGTAGTTATAAGCAGGGATCGCCGGATCAAAAGAAACTGTAATGTCGTTTGCTTGGTAAGTATTGAAGTAACCGTAAGACCACTCCATGTACTCTTTCAGCTGCTCACCCTTGATGCTTACCGCAACCAACTGGTTGTCATACATATAAAGATTAGCACTGTCTTTCTTACGGTATTCCTGACCATCGAACAGGTTCGAGCCGTCGGAGAACAGAGCTGCGGCCGATACATCGACTGCAATTGCGTTACCTTCAGAGTCAGATCCTTTCTGCTCGATGTTCATGATTTGGATCTGGTTGATCAAATCAGTGATCGGCATATCCGACAACTTGCCGGTATGAATCGAACTATAAAGGCGAAGACCTTCACTGTTTAGCACTTGCTCTTCAAGTACCGCTTCGTCAGCAAAACCACCTTGAGAGTTGGTAAAGTTACCTTTTACTCCACCAATTTTGATGTTGGCGTCGGTAACAGAGGCATCATGAATGTGCTGCATTTGTTCTTGCAGTGTCTTGTCTTCTTGTACGTTCTCAACCTTGCGGTTAGACAACGTAGTATCAACAATCTGCCACTTGCCTTGCTGATCTTTTTCCAGCTCGATTTCAGCTTTAGCCAGTGCCCAACCCCAGTTACCCGGCTCGATGATTTTCACTTTCTCGTGGCGGTTTTCAGCGTTGTAGACACCCGACTTAGTCTTATCTTCTTGCTCGCTGTTACCGTCGACAGAAATTTCAGGCATTTCTGCAGTAAAATCTGCACCTTTCTCAACCTGCTCAATGAAGCGAGCGTGCTCGTGGCCCATGAAGATCACATCAAACTTATCAGCCAGCTCAGAGGCAATTTCATGAACACCGCGGCCGTGCTCTTTACGACCGTGGTGAAGGGCACCAATCACCACATCAGGCTGGTACTGCTCGATAACCGTGTTCACCGTGTCAGTAACTGACTCCAGTTCATCTTTAAAGTCCAAGTTACGGAAATTTTCTGGGTTAGAGGCATTCCATACTTTAACGTAAGACGGTGTTAAACCAACAACAGCCACTTTGGCACCGTTGTAATTGAAGATCTGGTAACCACGTAGGAATGGGACTTCTTCTTCGTTGGCTTTACAGTCAACCGAGTTTTTATCCCAAATAACGTTGGAAGAAATAACCGAGCCGTTGAAGTTCTCAAGGCTACGCTCTAGGAAGGCACGCTCGAAATCGAACTCGTGGTTACCCGGTACCCACAAGTCATAGTTCAGGGTATTCATGGTTTCTACCACAGGGTGAACTGGATCGTTATTGAACAGCTCTGCCGAGTTGCCCTGAACCGTATCGCCCAAGTCGATCAGCAAGAAGTTGTCATTGCTTGAGCGCTCATTGCGCAGCAAGGTGGCAATTTTCGAGAAACCGGCATTTCTATCAACACCATCAAGCGCGTAGTCATAGGCAAAGATACGACCGTGCATATCACCGGTCGCACCAATAGTGATCGTCTGGCTTGTTAGTTCGTTATTGTCGCCTTTCACGATAACCGATGGAGTCGGTTCAAAGGTTTTACATTCAGCAATTGCTGCAGGAGCCATGCTTTGTGCATAGCTTCCAGCAGAAGCAAGTAGGATAGCGGCACTTAACGTCGCAAGTTTAAAGGTTTTATTTTTCATTTCACAGAGCCTAATGTCTTGGAATAAACGTAGGCAATATAGGGCGAAATAATAGAATAAATACTTAAAATTCAGCCTATCTGTTTCTAATTGTAAATTCGGTAAGTTGGATAAATACCGCGTTAAATGTAAACCGTTGCATGATAATCAATTGTTAACCTGCAACATGTTAAGCACACATTTATGGATACATCTCGAGCAAGCAATAAAATACAGTTATGGCAATTTATCGCTCTCACTAAATATGCTTTTCAGCTCTTGATATAACCATTCGGTAAATGGTGAGTTACGATCTCTGAGGTGGCAATAAAATGCTGTCTGGCGGCGGAATGTGTCTTGATAAATTGAAACAGGCAGAGGGTAAGTCTCGAAGGATTCGTTCAGCAGGTGCTGGTTTTTCGCCGACATAACACCAACAGAATCACTGAGACGGATTAGCTCAAGCATCATACTAATATCACTCGAACGTACATTGACGTTTTTCTCCAGCTTATATTTTTTTATCAACATCTCAACTTTAGATGCTTCTATATAACCGGGGATCACGGTAACACAAAGTGGGTATTTCAATACTTCCTGGATATTATTTTTTCTCAGTGGATGCCCTTTACGGGTGACCAACATAAATTTGTCATCAGGTAATGGCTTTTGCACCACATTCTTATTGGTTTCCATCGGCAAATAGCTAACACCCCAATAGCCACGATTATTAGCTAAGTCATGCAAACTCTCCGGAGACCAAGGCTGACAGTTGACAGTCAAATCCGGTGCTACGTCAGTTAATTTAGCAATAAGGGGGGCAGCGACAGGCGCCATCAAGGTCGCAGGAAAAAACAGCGTCACTTCCCCACGCATATGCTCGATTTTCCATTGCTCATCGCCTAAATAAAGCTCATCTAACTGATCGAGAATAGAGGGGATTTTTTCCACTAAATCATTACATTTCGGTGTCGGTTCAAACCGGTTTCCATCTCGCACAAATAACTCATCGTTAAATTGAACGCGAAGTTTTTTGAGCATAAGACTCACAGTTGGCTGGCTGATATTAAGTTTTTTCGCCGCCGTTACTGTCTGGCGCGTTTCATATAACACCACCAGCAATCTTAACAGATTATAATCTTTAATCATTTCAACTCTCTACACTCAGAATCTCCCCAATATAGGTTAAAACAAGCTGTAATACTGTGGAGGGTAGCCCGCTTTCATGACATCAACCATTTTTATCAAACTTGGCAGTGCATAATGAAAGAATTGTTTATAGCCTTGGCAAAGTTGATTTAGCGGCAATTTATCCGCCGTCTCTAAAGTCCGGTTTTTAGGACAGCCACCATTACACAATGGCAAGAAATCACAGGTTTTGCAGTGACGCGGCAGTGTATTTTGTTTGCTTTGGCCAAACCCAATTTGCTGTGGATTTACCACCATCTCGGCCAATGATTGATGATGGATATCACCAATTTGATAACGGGCGTAACCATAGTGATCGCAGCTAAAGATCTGGCCTTGTGATTCAGCCATTAATTGCTGCCCACAGGTTTGTGCATGGTGACACATCACGCTCGGCCGCCCCATCAGTACCATTAGACAGTTTTCAAAAAACTGCACATACACCTTGCCAACATCGCCTTTACACCACTCATCAAAGACATCGCATAAAAACTGCCCCCATTGCTCGCCAGATAATGACCAATCAACGTCAGAGCGGCGATCTAACTCATGATCAATACACGGTTGAAACTGCATATAATGGCTGCCGTTTTGTTTAAGAAAGTCATAGATCTGCTTGCCATGACGATAGGTACGGTTGTTAACCACAGTCAGGGTATTAAACTCGACCTCATGATCACGAAGCACACGGATGCCTCGCATGGTTCTCTCGAAACTGGACTCGCCGTTACCATCTATTCGAGCTATATCGTTGAGTAGATTGGGGCCATCGATGCTGACCCCAACCATGATGTTATGGTGTTTAAAGAACTCACCCCAACGCTTATTTATCAAGGTGCCGTTGGTCTGAAAAGTATTAACAATTCGCTTATTCTTTGCCCACTTGTCTTGCAGCGATATCACTTGGCGGTAAAAGTCCCTGCCTCGGAGCAATGGCTCTCCACCATGCCAAATAAAATCAACTACATTGGTATTTTCAGGCTGAGAGTGTATGTGATTTTTAATCAACACTTCTGCCGTCTCCAAGTCCATATTGTTCCCACTGCCTGACTGCTGTTGCAGGTAATAGCAATAGCTACAGTCGAGGTTACAGGATGAGCCTACCGGCTTAATGGATAGACTATAAGGCAATGCGATCGTCATATTTTCTCCACAACGTTAAAGCTGATAATTAAACTCGAGTCTGTGTCCACCGTCCTTGAAGTCTTCGTTTTGTGACCAATTGGCGAAATAACGAACATTGAAGCGAGGGGTAAACTGGTAGGAAAGCGCAACCTCATGCTTCAGCACGCTGCTATCACCTTCAAGGCCAAAATCGACATAACTATCGCTACCTGACAAGGTGGTAAACCACATCGGGTTGTAGTTCAGCCAAAGTTTGTCGTTAATTGCTAACTTACCGTAGGTACCCACCATGGCGAATGTACCGGGTAGCGCATAGCCAGACAGCTGTTCACCTTCTCCGTTGCTGGCATTGATAAAGCTAGCGCCGAGTCCCGCTAGTGGATACAGGCTAACCGGCCCCATTTTAGGTAGTGCTTGAATCAAGCTATAGGAAGCAGTGCCGGATTCAGTTTTCAGATCGTATTGAACATCGATTTGACGAGCTCGACCATTGGCGATGTTGGCGCTGAAGTTCCTAAACCGCAAACTATCGACACTGTCATCACGGCTATCATTCCAGCCAACTTGTTCTCCAAGAAAGCCTTTGACCTCAATAATGTTAATCGCAGCCGTGTCATCCTTGCCGGTATCGTACGTTTGACCCACTTTAAGGTTAAGTCCCTTATCAGTAACACCTGATCCTACTTGTGTATAAACCGCAAGGGGATCGGACATATCCTGCACAACCTCTTCATTTGCAATAGCCGTGACTGATACTAGGCAAGCGCCCAAGTAAACTACATGCTTCATTTTTACTCCGATAACCGGGTGCTTAGCGACAAAGACCAAGCACCCCGCGCTGTATTATTGCTTTTCCAGACCAGGAACCGTCCAGTCCATGTTTAAGACTGATTTAGAGGGGATGTACAATCGCGTCAGCACATAAAACCCTTCTGCTGGCGTCGGTAGCCAGTTGGTGTCACCGGCAGGCTTTTCATGAGAGAAGGTGATCTCAAACGAGCCGTCAGAAGACGTCTTGAGATCGGATAAATTATTCAGGCTATAACGATTGATTGGGTTATCAATCAGCAGTTTAGATTTAGTATCGTAGACGGTGACCGACCAAAAGGCATCGACCGGCGGCTCACCATCAAATTTCATGGTGTAGCTGTTCTGGCCAGTCAGGGGCTTACCCTGCTTATCCATCGCAGCCATTGGGTAAACGGCTTCTTTAGCACCTTGCCCGCCCAAATATGGATGGGCAATCAAGGATCGCATCGCGTTATCATCACCAAAACCATCAAGGTTGAAGGCATAAACCCAGCCATCTTTAATTTCTACCGCGGCAGGATTTGCCTGTTGCGCCATCACCATTTTCTGGCCGTCTTCTAGCGCTTTAAGCAATGCAGATATAGTTGATTCATTCAATACGCTGCGATCAAACCCTTGCTCGCTGATACCAATTTTTTTGAGCTGTCCCAACATCGCTTGCTGGCGCTCATCAACTGGGTTCTCTTTCAAGTATTCACCTAGCTCAACATAAAAGCGTAGCGGATCAGAGGCACTCCCCGGGCGCGGAGATAGTGGCAAAGGCACCAACTTCTCCCCTCCCATGTATTCACTCAGTGGAGTTAGGGTGTATTGATCCTGAATCGCATGGGCGGCTGCGTAATCATCTTCGCCCATGATCTGAGTTCGCCCCCACAACCATACTTTGCTAGTAGGCGCTTCGACAACATTCAGTTCGCGAGGGATCTCACCGTCAGCTTTCCAGCCCGGTGGCACAATAAGGATTTCTTTCTCGAGTGAGCCTGTCTCCCGTGTCCCCACGTACTGGAACAGGTTATGCCACATATCGAACATGTTGATTACATAATAGCGTTCGGTTACATCCGGTACCGACAGCACCAGTGGACCTTGACTAAGATCCAGCACCGCACTGGAGTACAGGGTGTCACGGTTGGCCGTTGGCATGTCAGCATCAGCGGGGCTGCTCAAACGGCGGGCGTGGCCGAATTCATTGAGCGGGCCACGGTAACTTGTATCGACCTGAGTCTCTGAGACATCGCTGTACTGGCGAGCGATTTGCTCCATCCGGACCAAAGTCGAGCCCCACATATAAGCATTGATACCCAAGACATAACTCTCATTTTCAAGTGCTTGCTGGGGTGTGGAAATTGTCGTGTCAACTGCGGCAATACTCGGTGTTACTGCCAATGAACCTGATAGTGCCAATAAGATGGCAATGCCCGTTTTTGTCATTGTTCTTTTTATCATAAGGTCGTCCCCCTTCTACTGGGTACAGAGTATTCAAAACCGGTAAAAGAATGGTGAATAGCGGATATTGGAATTTCTAATAGCGCCATGGGAAGATGAAGCCCATGGCGCAGAGGTTATGCTTCGCTTATTTGCATCAATTGATGGTATCGTTACCCATACCTACCCCCGTCCCCTTCTGAACTGGTGGATAATCTTTTAACGACTTTTGGTATTTACCAATGGCTTGGTAGAAATCAGGAAGTACCCATGATTTTTGCTTCATCCAGTGATACCAACCGTGGGTGTCAGGTGAACGCTCGTAAGGATCAGCTTTGATATTAACCAGTACCCCAAACGGCCATTCTTTGGCGGGCTCTGTCCATGTTGTCTTGGTCTTTAAATGAACCTTCCACTGATTCACACGAACAGCATTAAGTTCGGTTTCGTTGTAGAAGAAGAATTCATGGCGGTTACTCTCTCCGCCATTTGCTAACATCTCCATCTGATTGTAACCATCAATGTGGGCGATACGCTCAACGCCTTCTATCTCTTTTCCTTCAAGCAGCTGTTGTTTGATATTTTGCTCGCCGCTGGCAGCCATTAACGTTGGCAGCCAATCTTCGGCAGACATCATGCCATCAACATATTCTCCCTGAGGGAATTTATCCGGCCAACTGACTAACATCGGCACCCGGAATCCGCCATCCCACGTTGTACCCTTTTGACCTCGGAACGACGCAGCACCGGCATCTGGCCAGTGATCCGTGTTCACACCGTTATCAGAGGTAAACATAATGATGGTGTTATCGAGTTCACCCAAAGACTCCAACTTATCGAACAAAACACCGATCTGATCATCCAGCTCTTTTAGTGCGTCATAGTAAGTCGAGGTTTGGCTTGCGCCTTCATACTCTTTTCGTACATGGGTAATAGTGTGCATTCGCGATGGGTTGAACCACATGAAATAGGGTTGCTCATCGTTGTCTGACTCATGGCTATCTAACCAGTCAGTGGCAAAATTGAGGAACTCTTCATCGATCTGTTTCATGCGATCTTTACCTAGCGCACCTCTGTCAGTGATGACTTGTTTGCCCACTACGCCAAAACGCGGATCTTCGGTCTTGTCGAACTTATCGCTTGCTGTCGAATGAAGCACATTACGTGGCACACCGACAAAATTTGGATCGTTTGGAAATTCCGGTTGCTCAGGCATTTCCATGACGTTTAGGTGATATAAAAAGCCATAAAACTCATCAAAGCCATGCACAGTTGGCAAATGAGTGTTGTTATCACCAAGGTGGGACTTGCCAACATGAACGGTGGCATAGCCTTTTTGTTTTAGCAGCTCCGCGAGCGTCGGGGTTTCTTTTTTCAACCCTAGCTTAGAGCCCGGCTGACCTACAGAGGTTAATCCCGAGCGGAAAGGATATTGGCCAGTAATAAATGCTGCGCGCCCCGCCGTCGAACTGCTCTGGGCATAATAATCACTGATCATTAGTCCTTTATCAGCAATGCGATCGATGTTGGGCGTTTTTATTGCGCCTAAGCCTCGGTGATAGGCCGACAGATCCATCGGGGCAACGTCATCAACCATGATAGCGACAATATTCGGGCTTTCCGCCAAGGCCGGAAAGGCAACCGCCGATGTGGCTGCAGCTATGGAAAGTGCAACGGCACTTTTCATAAATTTATTATTAGTTTTCATAAAGTTTCTCCGTTAAAGGACGGAGATAGCATAAAGAAACCCCCTCTAAATAAGAGAAATAGCATCTATTAAGATTTCCAATATGCTCAAGAGCCCTTTATATAACAGCTGGCCAATTATCTAAAATACTAATAGCCGATATTAATCCATCAAAGCCGACAAACATTTATTCTCAGGGTAATAAATAACGATAACGAAAGGTCTGATATGAATAAAGTGCTATTGGCTACGATGGTGTATACATCGGTTGGACTACTGCCTATGACCGCAGCGGCTGAGTCTTTTACAACTGTCCCTCCCTCCGCAGAAGAAGAGCTGGCCTATAATTTGGGTGTTCAAGCATTCATCTACGGCGCAGGTCCCCTCACTGTGGCCGCGGTGCGCCAAACATCCACTTCGGTTGATGCTCCAATGGATAATGCGATGGCGCCGCTCAACCAAATGGGCAAAACACGTGTACTATCAGGGCCGCAAGATAGAATTGTACCAACCGTCAATAACGATACCTTATATTCACAAGCTCACTATGATCTTGACCTTTCAGGCCCGATGGTACTTGAAATCCCCCGAACCAACGATCGCTACTACATCGTCCAATTACTTGATGCTTATTCAGATTCAATTACCGACATCCACCGTAGAAATGCAGGAAGTAACGGCGCTAAGTTTCTGCTTGTAAACCAAGGGTGGGAAGGAGACATACCCGCAGGTATAGACGGGCTTATCGAATCAAGAACCCCAATGGTATGGCTGATCCAACGAACAGGCGTTGCGGGTGACAAAGACACCCAAGCTGCGCTTGAAGTTCATGACCAATTTATCAGTTATCCATTGGCCGAGCTTGGCACCAATCACGGTCCTATCACATTGGAAAAAGCCACCGGCCGTATCCCCCCGATGGCCAAGCCACAAGGACTCGAGTGGTACGCTTTAATCGATAGGGAGCTTCGCAAAAATCCAATCGCAGAAGATGCCGCGATTGTCGAACAATTTAAATACATCGGTATTGGCGGCGAAAAACCATTTAATCCAGAGCGTCTGTCTGATCAACAAAAGAAAGGCTTGCTGCGAGCATTGAAAAGTTCCCAGCAGATCATCCACTATGCCGGTCGCAGTGTTGGTACCAGCAACAATGGCTGGTCAATGATGTTCGAGGGTGGTCAATATGGTAACGACTACTTGAGCCGCGCCAGTATCAACCTTCGCGCAGCTGGGCTAAACGTTCCAGAGCGAGCACTCTACCCTAACCGCTATACCGATGCGGATGGCATCCAGCTTTCGGGTGATCACCAATACCGCATGACCATGCCTGCCGATGCGCCAGCAGAGGCGTTTTGGTCATTAACCATGTACGATGCCAGCGATCTCTACATGGTAGAGAATGCAATTAACCGTTACTCGATTTCAACCAACCGTCAGGATGAATTGGAATACAACCCTGATGGTACGCTGACGGTTTGCATTCAGAACGAGCAACCTAAAGACAGTGGATGCAACTGGCTTCCCGCGCCAGAAGATGACTTTTACCTACATATGCGCTTGTACGAGCCAACCCAAGCGGTTCTGAACAATACGTATCCACTTCCGCAAGTTGAACGTGTGATGTAGCGAAAAATTGAGCCAGTGAGAGGCCCACACCAAATCCTCTCACTGCATTTTTTTCCGATATGCAGGCGCGGTATATCCCGTCCATTTTTTGAAAGCGCGGTTAAAGTTACTGAGGTCATCAAACCCTACTCGCCAGGCAACCTCTTGGGTACTGACTCCTTCTTGGCCAAGGAGCTTTACAGCGTGATCTCGCCTTGCATTGTCGCGCAATTCCCTGAAGGTTAAGCCTTTGAGACTCAAGTTTCGCTGTAGGGTTCGCGGCGTCATACCTAACAGTTTCGAGAACCACGAGATGTTGAACCAAGGCAATAAAGCATAGGTTTCAATAAGCTTACATATGGAATGGTGCCAATTGGCCTGTGTGGGTTGCTCGGTTATTTGATGGAAATCAGCGGGGAGTGGGATCGTAAAACCGCCAAAAGGCTGGCCAAATTCAATCTCTGTCTTTCGGAATGTTTGAGGCAATTTGTCAGCATTGATATCGGCTGAAACGAGTTTAGCTTGCTCTGGTTGCCAGTCGCCCTCAATAAACCGCCGGCAAAAGTTTATCATCGCTAACGTTCTGAACCATTCAGCTTGTTCAAAGCCCGGAGTCGACTCACGAAAAGCAGTTCGGTGACATAGCCACCATCGGTCGTCGTTTTTCTCTGTCCAAATAATCACGTGGTTACTTAATTTAGGGACTTCTGCCACCAGTACCTGAATACCTTCCGACAAATTACGACAACCTTTAATTCTATTATCAAGTTCAGGCGATAATTGTCTAATAGAGATAAACCGGCCAACATCTATACCTACTTGATAACCAAACTGCCTCTCCAAACCAAACAAAAACAGCATCAAATCTTTGGTCGGCAACCAATGCTGCTTGTCCATCACCTCTATAGGTAAACCATATTCATCGGCAACCGACTTCCAATCAAACCCCTTTTTTTCACAGTATTCAATAAAAGGCCAAATATTCATCGTTGAAGTAAGCAGTATATCTGTTGTTGAAGAGGTTGGTTTCATACTATTGGCTCATACTCTTGTTACCTACTGACCTATACTAGTGCACAGCATCATGTTATCAATATCTGACACCATACCTTGCAACGAATGTCGCCAAATGACCTAATGAGTATCCGTAGTAGCCCCTCTTTTTTCGCTATCAATAGACAAGATCTCCTATAAAATGGGTGCACCTTCTGCGGGCTTCGCATCAAACTGAAAAATGAAGCTTACATACTCAACCAGTGAAATCACATCTAGTTTCTCCGCACAATTCCAACAAATTCATGAAAAGTTAATAGCGATATAACACTTGATGTCTATCTTGACTAAAATGGACGAGGATATAACTTGATACAATATAATTAATAACCCCAAGATAATTAGTCATTTCATTAAGGTTGTATACAGCCATTGATATAATAAGCCATTCTACTTTCTGGAGTGGCATATTAATATTTGTGACGAATAAAACAATCAATAGATATAACGTCACTAGTACGGCCTAATGTCGTTTTTTGACCTATAGGCATTTATTAAGAAAAATATAATCTCCCCGATTAAAACAAGGGGATACCTATGAAACTTAAAGCCATTGCACTATTGGCCTCTACGTTAATGCTTCCAACATCTTATGCATTTAGCTCTAGCGATGTAATTACTGAAAACCCTGTTGAAGCAGCGCTTAAAGCTGAAGGAGCACTAGTTACTCTTCCAGTCGAAGCAGCTAAAGAGTTTTTTTCACCTGAGTTTGTTGATGCGGCTCGCACTAACTTTAATAACTTCCATTGGCAAATGGGTGGGGACCACGCACTTTATTATCACAAGAGCATGAATGAGTTCATGCCAACGGCTATCGCTTCGCCAAATGAAGAGTACAAACCACTTGTCAAAGCCATTAACCCTGAACTGAACAAGCTAACAGTTAATACGCAGGCTAAAGGCGAGTTAACGATGGATGAGTACCTAGCGGATCCCGCTTTCCGTACTCAAGGATTCATGTTGATCCACGAAGGTAAAATCGTATACGAAGCTTACCCTGGTATGAAGCCAACGGATCGCCACGTTTGGGCATCTGCTGCGAAAACAACAGTTGGCCTTATCGTGGCTCAACTGGTTGAAGAAGGCAAAGTAGACCCAAGTAAGCCAATGAGTACCTACGTTCCTGAGCTTAAAAACACCGTTTGGGATGACGTCACTGTCCTTAATGTTCTAAACCACACAACCGGCTTCGATAACGAAGAAACCCTAGAGTCAGTATTGAACCCAGACTCACCCGTTGTACGCTTCTTTGCGTCAGCGTTCGGGTCACCTCGTTTTAGTACCGGCCAACTTGAAAGCTGGGTGGATGTTGCTAAAGATACAGAAAAAAAAGTGGACGAGCCTGCAGGCACACGCTTTAGCTACGCTTCAATGAACACCATCGTGCTAACCAAAATGATCGAAAACCTAGAAGGCACAACCTTCACCCAAGTATTTGAAGATCGAGTTTGGGGCAAGATGACTGCACGTCAACCTGCTCTATTCAACCAAACCCCAGACGGTATGGCGATTGCAGTCGGTCTGATGCTAACCACAGTAGAAGATATGGCGCGCTATGGCATGCTATACACACCTAGCTGGGAAGCAGCGGCAACTGAGCCTGTCGTATCACAAGCAGTGATTGATCGCATCCTAACTAGTGGGGATCCTAAAACTCACACCAATACCACTAAACAGGAGAGTGCAGTAAGCGCAGCTGGCGAAGCTTCTGTGTCTCAGTCATACCAGTTTGACTTCATCTTTGAAGATGGTGCTATGGCGAAAAGCGGTAACTTAGGCCAATACATCTATGTTGACCCTAACCGTGATTTCGTCGGCGTGGTGTTCTCAACCAACCCATACCATTCAGGTTACGGTGAATTCAAAGCTCCTACCTTTATGCGTCAGGCAGCAAAACTTCTAGCCAACAAATAATAACGGGCAAAGAAATTCCTTCTCAATATCCTGTAGCGGCTGGCTTTAAGTCGCTACTGAATATTCACCCTAATATAAAACCGCTTCAAGGACGAAGCAAGCTCAGAGAATAAAATGAAAAAGTTTGCTTTATTAGCACCTCTTGCGGCATGCATTGCTTCACCTGTTATGGCCGAAGAAGAACAAATGATCGATCCTGCTGACGTTACCAAAGTGTATACGCAGTCGGCATTAATGTTCAGTGGCAACTCTGAATTTCAATGGCAAGGTCAAATTGCAGGCGGCCTAGAAAACGGCCAGCAGTTCGCTCTATTAAGTGAAGCGACATTTGACAACAAAGATAACGACGGAAATAAGTTTGGCTTTGACTATCAAACATCTCGTACCCAGTACTTCCATGTATTTAACTCTGGTTCATCAACCCTACCAAAAATAGGCGCCTCGCTAGATTACGTAAATACCCGCACCAATTCAGTGAAGAATGATTTGCTGTCAATCGGCGCTGTAGCCGCAATAAACCCAGCCTACACTGGCGGCATACTGGTCTTCCCACGCGCTGGTGTGATGACAGGTAGCATGGAGGTGCTAGATGCGGGTATGAACGGTAAAGATGACCTAACCGGTTATAGCCTAGGACTAATTACTGCGATTTACTTGGGTGATGGCGGTTCATACCTTTCACTCGTTCCTGAGTGGCAAGACTTATCGGGTGATGAAATTGAGATGCAAAACCTATCAATTAAAGCATCCATTAACGTCCCACTAAACAGTGCCCGTACTTGGTGGTTAAACACCCGATACGACTTTACTAAATCAGACCTTGAAGTTAATGGCAATGACTTAAGCGGTGATTGGGAAACTCAAGCATGGCTAGGTGTTCGCCACTACTTCTAAGTTACAATAATTAATAAATCAAGCCACCTCTTATTAGCGGTGGCTTTTTAGCATATCAATATTTATGAAAATTATCCGACTTTTCCTTATTTTCAGTCTCTCGCTAGCAAGCGCGTCTGGCTACACCTCTACCCCAGCATCCGATATAGATTTTAATTTTTCTGGTTCTATAAAAACCATCATCGTTCATGATACGGATACTGCTGGGGCCGGCATCAATATTCCTGGAAATAGCCTATTTAATAAAAGTGCTAACAGTGATACTAAAATAGATGCATCACTCTCACAAATTAAATTTGGCGCATCGCAAACCTTTGATGATGGCTCAAACCTTAGTTCACATGCCGTCCTGGATTTTAACGCCAATAACGATGGTGGTATGTCACCTCGCCTACGTGAAGCTTATGTCACCTGGTCGACAGAGCAAGGTCAACTGCTTGCTGGTCAAACATGGTCAACCTTTATGGATATGCGTAATATCCCTCAATCATTAGCGGAAGCAACATTGAGTGGTGTTGTATTTAAACGTCAGCCACTCATTAGATGGTCGCAAGAATTTGGGGCTATTAAATATGATATAGCGTTAGAAAGCAGTACCAACGATGATATTATAAACCAGTTCGAGGACAAGCTAGATACATCAGGCACCATCCCCGATATCGCCCTAGCCGGTGAATGGGCTGATGAAGATGCTTGGTTCAGAGCAACGGCCCTATTCAACCAGTCGCAACTCACATACCAAGCTAAAGAGCACAAAGAACCCGGGTATGGCGTTCAGCTTTCTGCTGGCTGGGACTTCACCAACAATGACCGTATCTCATTCTTAACCTACCGAGGAGAAGGTACTGACCGCTACTTACTGGGTTTGAACAGTACAGGCCCGACATGGAATGCCAAAACACAAACCATTGACCTTCGCGAAGCAGAAAGCACAATGGTCTCTTACACCCGCAAGTGGCAGCCTAACTTAAAATCGGTGTTTGCTTACAGCAAAGTATCAACAGAAGCGTTAGATTGGCAAGATGAGTTGAACCACGACACCTTTACTTCTACCCAATATGGCCTGGCCAACTTAATGTGGACGGTAAAACCCAACCTGACTCTGGGGATTGAGTACAACTACTCCCTATATGAACGAAGCCAAGCGGAAGAACGCGATAACCATCGTATTATGATTGGCATTGATTGGACATATTAATTAACAAAGATTCCCCCCTAAAAGCATTTCAATGCAAAAGGGGGGATTTATTAAGCATTTACGTTAAATCGCGCTTTCGATCTTATGGCCTTTCGGTAGTTGGTGGGCGATACCCTTGTGACAATCAATACAGGTATTGCCGTCTTCAATTGCCCGGCTGTGGATCCCTGCGGCTACCGATTTCTGGGTACTGAAATCCATATACTCAAAGTTATGACAGTTGCGACACTCCTGCGAGTCATTGGCTTTCATGCGGTCCCATTCGCGGGAGGCCATTTCAAACCGATGATCCTCGAACTTCTGCGGCGTATCGACAATGCCTAGCGCTTTGGCATAAAGCTCTTTCGATGCCTGGATCTTACGCACCATTTTCGGCGCCCACTCTTTTGGTACATGGCAGTCCGGACAGGTCGCCCTAACACCACTGCTATTGTTGTAATGAACCGTTCCAACGTATTCTTGATAGACGTTGTTCTCCATTTCATGACAGCTGATACAGAAGTTTTCCTGATTGCTGTACTCCATAGCAGTATTAAAGCCCCCCCAGAGGATCACACCCGCAACAACCCCCACGGTCAGGAGTGTACCAATTGCAAAATGGCTGGGCTTTCTGAACCACTGCCAAAAACGCCGGATGATACCAGGTCGTTGACTCTCCATAGCCCCTCCTATTGGCCGAATTTACCAGCCGGTTTAAAGGTATTTTCCACTAGCGGTGCGGCATCAGATTGCGATACATGACACTGCAAACAGAAGTAACGACGTGGTGCAACATCGCTCAAGATCTTGTTGTTGCTGTCCATGTAGTGAGTTGGGCTAACCCTTGGGGCACCCGTTCTGCGGTACTTATCGACATCATGGCATTGCAAGCAGCCATTGTTGCTCGGGTTGATCTGCACCATATCCGTTGAGTGCGGGATCAAAGGGGGTTGATGAACATATTCCAAGGCCAGCTTATCTTGCATTTTTGGCACCGGCTTGATTGGCGCAACGGTATTAGTTTCCGCTATATCCTGCGCGCCACGTAACGAGGTAACTTCTGCAAATGCGGCAAGGCTCACGACAGCCGCCAGCAGCGCAGACACAACATACTTACCCTTCATCTTTATTGGCTCCAATTCTTATTTTAAATTCCAACACTTCCTCGGAACAGACATCGATACAGCGCCCACAACTGATGCAGTCTTGGCTCATCACCTTACGGTCCCCGCCTTTTAGCGGTTGCCGCAACACTTCAGGCTCTGGGCATACATTGAAGCAGTCCATGCACTTATTGCAGGCTTCCCGGTTGGTGGCGGTGATACGCACTAAGCTCTTGCGGCCGATCACGCCATATGTCGCGCCCAGCGGACATAAATGGCCACACCAACCATGTTCGACCAGCACTAGATCGAGCAAGAACACCAGCAGAATCAACACCCAGCCTGCGCCCATACCGAACACCAAACCACGGTGCAGCGCTGCCACAGGGTCAATCCAGCTCCACAGCACCGTGCCGGAGATCGCACTACCAATCAGCAATACCGGCAACAACCAGTAACGCAAGCTTGATGGCCAGCGATAGCTCAGTTTGACCCCCAGTTTACGGCGCAGCCATGCGGCCAAGTCCGTCACTATGTTCAGCGGGCAAACCCAGGCACAAAATACGCGCGGCGCGAGCAAGGCATAAAACCCCACCACAATGGCCCCACCCAACAGGGCAGCCAGTTCTGGCCAGTGGCCTGCGGCAAGGGTCTGCAGTAAGATCAACGGGTCGGTCAGTGGGATAGTGTCGAACAAGGTGCTTGCCGACAGGTTACCCCGTAGCACGCCCAATGTCGGGCCAATCATGAACAACGCAATGATTAGCAACTGACAACTACGGCGTAGCAGCAAAAAGCGGTGTGCTTTCCACCAGCCCAGAGAAGCGGTAGCCGCTTTACCAGCATCTTTTGCCAAATGCTTAGCCATTACTGACCTCCTCCACGGTTACCCGGCTTATGAGCAGGTAAAGTAAGATCTTCAGGGACCAAACTTTCCCCGTTCTTGGACTTCTCTTCCCAGCCTAAGCGGTAATGATGCCCCAGCTCCCCTTTGGCCAATGCCGTCGGTACAACCTTGATAGCCGCTTCTTCCAACACACAGGCATGCTCGCATTTACCGCAACCAGTACACACATCTGAATGCACGGTCGGGATAAATTTGGCGTGATAACCTGTTCGTTGGTTACGGATTGGCTCAAGAGTGATGGCTTCATCAATCAACGGGCAGACCCGGTGACACACATCGCAGCGTAAGCCCAACCAGTTGAGGCAGGTCTCATGGTCTATCAATACCGCCGTTCCCATTCGGGAGTCATCAATATCAATCAAGCCATGATCCAGCGCGCCGCTTGGGCAAGCTTCCACACAAGGAATATCTTCACACATCTCACACGGTATCGTTCGGGCAGTAAAATACGGCGTACCCGATGCCACTGGCGACAATAAGCTTGCCAGCTTCAAAGTGTCGTAGGGGCATGCTTGAACGCACAAGCCACAACGCAAACAAGCCTGCAAAAACTCCGGCTCAGGCAATGCGCCGGGAGGCCTAATCGGCACCCCGCTACTATCAGCCTTGCTTTGTTTGCTCTGAAGTCCGAGTACGGTCGCAGCCGCTCCGACACCCACAGCCGTTCGCGCTGCATCCCGAAGGAAACGGCGACGACTTTCCGATGATTTGAGAGGTGAACGCTTCATCAGTCTGTTTCCAATAGTTAGGCTTTAACCACCTTCACTGCACATTTCTTGAAATCCGTTTCTTTCGAAAGTGGATCGGTCGCATCAAGCGTGAGTTTGTTGGTCAGCTGCCCGGCATCGAAGAAAGGCATATACACCAAGCCTTGCGGTACTCGGTTACGCCCACGAGTTTCAAGGTGAGTAAGAACCTCTCCACGACGCGAGACTATCTTCACCGCATCACCACGGCGCATCCCACGCTCTTTGGCATCCAGTGGGTGCATGTACAGCACGGCATCAGGGAAGGATCGGTATAGTTCAGGTACCCGTCGAGTCATTGATCCAGTGTGCCAATGCTCCAGTACCCGCCCAGTCGATAACCAAAGATCATATTCGTTGTCTGGCGACTCCGCGGCTGGCTCGTAAGGCAAAGCAAAAATTACCGCTTTCTTATCTGGCTTACCGTAGAAGGAAAACTCTTCGCCCTTCTTCACATACGGGTCATAGCCTTCTGAATAACGCCAGACGGTTTCCTTGCCATCAACCACAGGCCAACGCAGGCCACGGGACTGGTGATACATATCAAACGGTGCCAAATCATGAGCGTGACCACGGCCAAAGTAAGCATATTCTTCAAACAAGCCTTTTTGGACGTAGAAGCCAAAGTCCCTTGATTCATCGTTCAATTGGTCAGCGGCGATTTCCTCGAGCTTGAACTTATCGACCTTACCGTTTTTGAACAACACCTCGAATAAAGTTTTGCCTTTAAGTTCAGGTTTCTTGGCGATTAGTTCCTGCGGCCACACTTCCTCGACTTTGAAGCGCTTGGCAAATTCCATTAACTGCCACAAGTCTGATTTCGCTTCGCCCGGCGCACTGATCTGCTGATGCCAGAACTGAGTACGGCGCTCGGCGTTACCATAAGCCCCTTCTTTTTCCACCCACATCGCAGTCGGCAAAATCAAGTCCGATGCCATTGCTGTTACGGTAGGGTAAGGATCGGAGGTCACAATGAAGTTGGCTGGGTCACGATAGCCCGGCAGGCGCTCTTCATTGATATTTGGACCAGCCTGCATATTGTTGTTACACATCACCCAGTAGGCATTGAGCTTACGATCTTTGAGCATTCGGTCTTGCAGAACAGCGTGGTAACCCGGTTTCGGTGGAATAGTGCCTTCAGGAATATTCCAATGGGTTTCACACATTTCACGGTGTTTAGGGTTCATTACCACCATGTCGGCAGGTAAGCGGTGGGCAAAGGTACCGACTTCACGGGCAGTACCACATGCTGATGGCTGGCCGGTAAGCGAGAACGGACCACAGCCCGGCTTAGAGATCTTACCTGTTAACAAGTGGATGTTATAAATCAGGTTATTGGCCCATACACCACGGGTGTGCTGGTTGAAGCCCATCGTCCAGTAAGAAACGACTTTGGTCTCCGGATTAGCGTACAGCTCAGCCAACTCATTAAGCTGATCGACCGGAACACCGGTCATCTCTGAAGTGTATTCAGCGGTATAGGTCGAGACGAACTTGGCATAATCGTCAAAGCTCATCGGCGTCGAATCGCCATTGCCCGGGTTTTTGGCCGCCTTCTCCAAAGGATGAGTCGGTCGCAAACCATAGCCGATATCCGTCACACCCTTGCGGATGTTAACGTGCTTGTCCATGAAGTCCTGATTCACTTTGTCATTCGAAATAATGTAATGGGCAACAAAGTTAAGGATGGCAAGATCTGTCTGTGGCTTGAAGATGATTGGATTATCCGCCAGCTCATAGCTACGGTGGGTAAAGGTCGACAATACGGCCACTTTCACCTTGTCGGAAGACAAACGGCGATCCGTCAGACGGGTCCAGAGAATCGGGTGCATTTCTGCCATGTTAGATCCCCAAAGCACGAAAGCATCGGCATGCTCGAGATCGTCATAGCTACCCATAGGTTCATCCATACCAAAAGTACGGGCGAATCCAACAACGGCTGAGGCCATACAGTGGCGGGCATTCGGGTCTATATTGTTGGAGCGGAAACCGGCCTTGTACAATTTGGCTGCAGCATAGCCTTCCCAGACTGTCCACTGACCAGAGCCAAACATCCCAACGGACGATGGACCTTTGTCTTTCAGGGCTTGCTTGAATTTGTCAGCCATCACATCAAAGGCTTCATCCCAACTGACCGGGGTAAACTCTCCTTCCTTGTGGTACTTTCCATCCCTCTTTCTCAACATCGGTTGAGTCAGGCGATCTTCTCCATACATGATCTTAGGCAAGAAGTAGCCTTTGATACAGTTGAGGCCCTTGTTTACCGGCGCATCCGGATCCCCCTGCGAGGCTACCACACGGCCATTTTTGGTACCGACCAGTACACTACAGCCCGTACCACAGAAACGGCATGGGGCTTTATCCCACTTCACTTCCTGATCGTCGCCTGCCGCATTGGCCACCGACACAGGAATGGTTAACCCTGCTGCACTGGCTGCGGCTATTGCTGCATTGGCCTTTAAGAAACTACGTCTAGTAACTGTCATGTTACGCTTCCTTTAGCTCAGATTGTTCTTCCATTTGGTGGTAAACCAGTGTGGTATCGAGCACTCCAGGCAATTGCTTGATCAAATCAAAATGACCAACAATATTGTTCTGCTGTTCACCCTCAAGCACGACAACCAATTTTCCTGATTCACCAAAAATCGGTACTTCAGCCCCCGGTAAGCTTTCTATGGTCTTTTTTATTGATTCAACCTGCTCAGCCACAACGTAGACAATCAAGCTGCAGACATGGAAATCACTCACAACAAAGCCCCCCTTCAAGGCACACCACCGAATCCTTCCTAAATCAGCAAGTGCCAAGCTATACCAATAGAGGTGCAGTAATTAACACTTACAAATTTAGTGGTTATTAATTAATTTATGCCTAATCTGGATAGATTGGATACCCATAAAGGGGTATTGGTGAGGTTGATTGTTTTAGATCAATAAAGCAGCAATGCTGAGTTCACATTAATGTAAAACAGTAAGTTATCAGTGGGTAGGTTTAAGAGAGAGGCAAAACAGAGATCAGAGCGTGCGGCACCAATTGGCAAGATGAGCAGCAAACTTTGTCACCTCTTTTTCAACGGGCATGGCATGGCCCATAGGGGTAAAGAACACAGGTTCGACACCATAGAAATCCGCGGTTGCCTGTACTTGGGAAGCGGGCACCAACTTATCTTCTCGTCCACCAACAACAAGTACGGGAAAATTTAAAGGGGAGTTAACAGCAATAGGATGAGGTTGTAAAAACAATCGGAAATCTTCCGCTTTCAGCTCTAAAAACAAAGCATCCAACTGCCGCTGGTTCGGCTTGGTGGCAAATAACGCATCCATTAACACATGGCGAAAGTAAGGATTAAGCAGCGCTATATGGGGGAATGCCATCACCTGCCCCAGCACCATTGATAGCGTGGGGTGATCAAACCACATTGTCTGATTGAGTTGAGTAAAGCCCTGCGGTGGTACCGACGCCATTAATGCTAAACCGGCTAATTTAGACTGTATCGATTCGCGCAGACAAACATGCTGCGCAATCAAGCCTCCTAAAGAATATCCAACAACTACCACGGGCTTTTTCTCTTGCAGAGAGACAAACTCAATAAAGGCAGCCACATCATCAATGTGATCTTGAAAGGGTTGTGATGACGGTTTGCCTTTGAGAGAACCATGGCCGCGAAGTGTTAGTGAATAAACTGAAAAGCCTTCGGTAGCCATAGAAGGCATTAAATCATGGGTAAAAAGCTGGCCACTGCTAAGAATTCCGTGAATAAATAATACCGCTGGGTAGGTAGAATTTTGCTGCGCATTTAAATAATAGTATTCAAACACCTTATCAAAATAGCTGACACTTTGACTTTGCATGCTTCATCTCCCTACCTGATTTTTTTATCCATTTTAAAGTTACACCACTATTTTTATTGGGCTAAAAGTAACAAAATTCACAAATAAAAAATCAAAGGGCAGATCACTCTGCCCTTTTTCGTACTTGTGTATTACTCATAATTTACGATGATGAGAACATTCGCGTCGATGTCCCCATTATTGATATATCGGTGCTTTTCCGACGAATCAAATGAGAGGGAGCAGCCAGCGGTAATACGATAGGTATTTTGTCCAACGATCATTTCTAACTCCCCATCAGTGACAAACAGTTGCTCGGTTGTACTGTTAGTGTGGTTATCATCGGAATAATTACAACCTGGCTTAAAAACACCGTAGAAAACTTCATAACCACTGATTGGAGAAAATGGAAAAATACTATGGATGATCATACGGCCATCATCATCTTTGATAGCAAGTTTGTCATCAATGCTTTTGACTTCGTACAGCTGACTTGAATCATCCAACAAGGTTTCAAGCTTAATCTTTAATCCATTCGCGATTTTCCAAACAGTGGCGATCGTTGGCATCGATTCCGAACGCTCAATCTGACTGAGCATTGTCTTACTCACACCGGTTTTAGCCGACATATCGCTCAGACTCAATCCCATTTTGTTTCGGGTCGCCTTTAGTTTTTCACCTAGCGCAGAAAAATCACCCATATTTCATTACCTTGTATTTATTCTTTTGATGAGATTACCGTCATTAAAATGCTCATCAACTTTCATGTCGCACACCTTACCAAATGCAACTCTAAAGATCATAAAAATTGATCCGTCACATAACACCATTTGTTCGCTATAACGTACAATGATTTCCGTTATAGCGTCCAATTGAGCGTGATAAAGAGTAAACGCATGATTTCTTTGCACACAATGAGTCGACATAGAGTCTACCACCAACTTTTCGCCTGGACGCAAAGACAAAAACAAAAAAGGAAAAGGGTCAACAGCTTCATTGATACGTTTGCTTACGCTGAAGCCTGTTCGATAAACCAAATTTCCAATACGACGTGTTGGGTCATTACCCCAACGTAAAGCACCGATACAAGATCAATTCACATTGGATAGCTTATGAAAAACTGGATGCAAAATACTATTCTGACACCGATTCGGCGCAGAACATTCATGAAGTGGGGAGCCACTGCAGCTGGAGGACTTCCATTTAAATCTATCGCAAGCACACCCGACACCACGGCAAACCCTAATGACAAGCAAACATTTTGGTCGGCGTGCTTAGTAAACTGTGGTAGCCGCTGTGCCCTACGTGTTCACACCGAAAATGGCGTGATCACCCAGATCGAAACGGATAATCGCGGTGATGATACTGAATTTGGCAAACATCAAATTCGTGCATGTCTCCGTGGACGCTCAATCAAGCATCGGGCTTACAATCCAGACCGTCTTAAATACCCGATGAAGCGTGTCGGTAAAAGAGGAGAAGGCCGATTTGAACGCATTAGCTGGGATGAAGCTCTTGATCTAATGGCAGATAAGCTCAAGTACACGCTAAAAGAGTATGGCAACGACGCGGTACACATTACCTATGGGTCAGGTACCCAGGGTATTCGTACCGATGGTAAGGATTGTTTCAAGCGTTTGATGAATCTCACTGGTGGTTTTTTGGATTACTACGGCAACTACAGCTGGGGTCAGATCCAATTTGCATTGCCATTTACGTATGGTAATAAAAAAGCAGCAGCCTATGGATCATATACCTCAGAGATAGAAAACGCAGAGCTACTCGTCATGTTCGGTTATAACCCAGCAGAAACACGTATGAGTGGTGGTGGCGAGATCCATGAACACATTAGTGCCCAGAGAAAACGTAACATCCGCACCATCATCATCGATCCCCGTTACACCGATACCATGCTGGGTAAAGAAGATCAGTGGATCCCTATCCGTCCCGGCACTGATGCAGCGTTGGTAGAAGGTATTGCACACGTCCTGATCACTGAGAACTTGGTCGATCAAGCGTTCCTTGATGCCTACTGCCAAGGCTATGACGAGAAAACACTTCCAGAAAGCGCACCAGAAAACGGTCATTACAAAGCACATATCTTAGGTATGGGCCCTGACGGTATTGAAAAAACACCTAAATGGGCGTCGCAAATTACCGGGATACAAGAAAAGCAGATTATTCAACTTGCCCGTGAAATTGGAACGGCAAAGCCGTGTTTCATTACCCAAGGCACAGGTATTCAACGTCAATCCAACGGTGAACAAACATCACGTTCCATTGTAATGCTTCCTATCTTAACCGGTAATATTGGCCTTTCTGGAACCAACACCGGGGATATGCCTGCTAACTATGGTTACCCTGCCCCACGTTTGCCTGTCGGCGATAATCCGATCAAAACCCGTGTTACCTTCTTTAACTGGGTTGAGGCGATTTGGCGTCATGAAGAGATGACTGATAAAACAGCTGGCTTGTTAGGTGGCGAAAAGCTAAATAACCCCATTAAGTTCATCATCTCCTGCGCCAGTAATGTGTTGATGAACCAACATGCCGAACTAAAACGCCAAGCCGAAATCATTGGTGATGAATCACTTTGCGAGTTCATTGTTGTATGTGATAACCACATGACCGCGTCTGCACGTTATGCTGATTTGTTATTACCTGATGTCACTAACCTAGAAAATACCGAAGTTAGCTCAGACGGCTACTCTTCAGGCTCAATGGGGGCACTGTTCCCTCTAGAACGTGCAATTCAGCCGTTATATGAAACAAAAAGTGTTTATGAAATGTGTTCTGAACTTTCTAAGCGCTTTGATCTACATAATGAGTTCACCGAAGGTCGAACTCACGATGAATGGCTAGAGTACCTTTACGCAGAGCGAATGAAGCAAGATCCAAATATCCCTTCTTTGGCTGAACTTCGTGAGCAAGGACCATATCAAGTCGTCGCCCCCAAAGAGGGACGTATTGCCCTTGAGGACTTCCGCAAAGATCCCAAAGCAAACCCAGTTGGCACACCTTCTGGTCGTATCGAAATCTACTCCACCAAACTGGAAACAATTGCCAAAGAATGGGAGTTGGTCGAAGGCGATATCATCACTCCACTGCCGCAATATGTCGTGTCTTGGGACAGTCATTTAGACCCTCGAGCAAAAGACTATCCACTGCAAATTTGTGGCTACCACACCAAAGGACGCACCCACTCTACTTACCACAATATACCGTGGCTACGTGAAGTCGTATTCGATGGGTTATGGATGAATCCTATTGATGCAGAGAAACGCGGGTTAACCAGTGGTGACTCCATCAAGGTATGGAATGATCGCGGAGAGCTACGAATGGCAGTAAAAGTCACACCACGCATCATGCCTGGTGTTGCGGCTCTAGGACAAGGGGCTTGGTACAGCCCTGATAAGAAAGGGGTTGACCAAGGTGGGTGTGTTAACACGCTCACATCCCAACGAGCTACACCATTGTCAAAAGGGAATGGTCAGCATTCCATCTTAGTTGACGTCGCCAAGGCATAAGGAGTGCATAAATGATTCAATATGGTTTCCACGTTGATACAAGTAAATGCACGGGTTGTAAAACGTGCCAAGTGTCTTGTAAAGATAGAAAAGATCTTCCCGTTGGTGTGAACTGGCGCCGTGTTTACGAGTATGCGGGCGGTGACTGGGTAATGAACAGTGATGGCACCTACTCCAATGACGTATTTGCTTACTATATGTCTATTGGTTGCAACCACTGTAATAACCCTGCTTGCGTAAAAGCCTGCCCGACAGGTGCAATGCATAAGCGTTCTGAAGATGGCTTAGTGGTCGTTCAAGAAGATGTGTGTGTGGGGTGCCGCTATTGTGAAATGGCGTGCCCTTATGGTGCTCCTCAATATGATCCAGCCAAGAAAAACATGACGAAATGCGATGGTTGCTATGATCGAATTGCGGATGGGATGAAACCTGTTTGTGTCGAGTCATGCCCACTTCGAGCCCTAGACTTCGGGCCGATGCATGAATTAGTTGAGAAGTATGGTTCACGAGCAGATATTGCTCCATTACCAGACCCTCGATTGACAAGTCCTAACCTTATCATCACCACAAGCAAAGGAAGCAAACTCACGGGTGATAAGAAAGGTAGTATTCAAAACCCAACGGAGGTCGGAGTATGAGCCAGTTATCTCTCGTTTTCTTTACCGTATTAGCCCAAAGTGCTGTTGGCATGTTTATCGCATTTGGACTTATCGAGCTACTGTATAAGCCAGATCAAAAAATAATGACCCGCAGCTTTATGGTTGCATTGGTACTATTAGCAATCGGGGCTACGGCTTCAATAACGCACCTTGGACAACCTTTTCGGATGTTCAATGTTGCGTTTGGCTTAGCCCATGGAAGTGCGCTCAGCCTTGAAATCGTCGCGTTAAGTCTATTCGGAGGTAGTGCCGCTCTTTACACGGGCATGCGATTCATTGACTACAACCCTCGCCTGCAAAAGCTGTTATTACCGGTAGCCATGGGGCTTGGTATAGTGTTTGTCCTCGCCATTGCCAACGTATATACGCTAGCGACGGTTCCGACCTGGAGCACTGGCTTTACCCCATTCCAGTTCTTAATGACAGCAGCCGTTGTTGGTCCAGTTGCAGCGGCGTTTATTTTGCGCGCCCAATCAGCGTTAGATCATGAAGCACCTGCGCAAACTGAGCGCGGTCTTGCATTATCAGCAGCGCTTTTCACACTGATAGCACTAACAGGCTATGCGGCTTACCTCGTTTGGCTTGGACGACTCGATGTATCGTTTAATCCCTTTGACGTTGTGAGCAATTCGGTCAGCTTAATCGCTGCTCGTATCGGCCTGCTATTTGCTGGGTTAGCCCTTTGGCTTATGAGTAATGCAAAAGTAAAAGCCCAAAGTACATCCTTTTTGTTTTTGAGCTTCGCTTTGATCCTAAGCTCTGAGCTTGTCGGCCGAATATTTTTCTACGATGTATACATCAGCGCAAGTAGCGGTATGTAACAACCACTAATCACCGCTATGCGATTATTATAATTAACAAGTAATTTAGAGGGCTGAGTATTCAGTCCTCTCATTTTCGGAAGAGTTATGCTAGAAAAAAACAGCCAAACCTTCATCGGCTTATCGCTGGTATCGCGATTTTTGTATCGCTCATTGCATCAAGCTCCGACCCAAGAATTTTTAAACTCGATCTACGATGATAAAATCGTCAATGATTGGCCTGTTAAAGTAACGAACTCAACACTCTCCGACGGAATCTCTCTGATCATGTCAAAAGCACAGTTAAGTGATGTTAACGCTGACTTTGCAAACCTCTTTGTCGGGCCAAACACTCTAGGTGCTGCGCCTTGGGCATCGGTGTACCTTAATGAAGAACAAACCACCTTTGGCATTCAAACACTCGACATCCGCTTTTTCTACGCCCAGTTCGGTGTAGAAGTGGATACAGGAGAACGTGAGCCTGATGATCATATCGGGTTGATATTCTCTTTTATTGCTCATCTGTGTGAATGCATTGCCGAACAATTAGAGAGCGATGAAACGCTGGAAGTATTGCCGTTAACAACATTCCTTACTGAGCATGTTCTTACATGGGCACCTCGCATGTTGCAGTTAATGAGCAAAAACGCTGAAACAGAATTTTACCAAGGCATTGCACTTATCGCTGAAGGAACACTCCGCCAGCTCGCCCAATTAACACAAGCCAAATACCTTATCGTTCCCTTGTACCGCTGATAAAACAAGGAGAAAACACTTTTAAATAGCTAACTCAAAGGGCAGGTTATCTGCCCTTTTTTATAATTGCTCTTCAGCAAAACGACCAACTAGCAATTTACTGTAATGCTATTGGACAAAACTGAGCCAATGCTAGAATTAACCTTAAACAGCACTCGTTGGGATAAGTGTAATCAATCCAACTTCAGTGTTAGACTTTGATAAAAATTGACGGGGTTCTTTTCTTTGTGGGCGAATAACTTACGAGTATTTTCTGTTTTTGCAGTTGTTTTATTACATGTCGCTTCTGATTTTGTTGGTGATATTGATATTTCCAACCCTATATACGGAAGTCGTAGCTGGTGGGCTGGCAATATATATGCATCATTAACTATGTGGTGTATTCCGTTATTTATCATGATTAGCGGTTATTTTTTACTCAATAAAAACGAACCAAATTCTGTTTTTTTCAAAAAAAGAATGAAGAAAATACTGATCCCTCTAATATTTTGGTCTTTATTTTATTCCCTATGGGTACTTTTAAAATACTTTCTTAAAGGTGATATGTCTACAGCCTATTTTACCGTTGCTAGAGGATGGGCACTTGGTGAGCCTTACTATCACCTTTGGTATCTTTTTATGATACCTTTTTTGTATCTCATGACGCCTATTTTGAGGGTAATTCAAAACTCAATCACAAGAAAAGAGCTCTCTGCTTTTATTAGCATTTGCTTTATATTAGCGATGCTCTCTGCTCTTTCAAATGTTGTTCTTTTATATTTTGATTTAAGTGCGAAGGTTAGCTTATTTACAAATGATTTTTTAAGTTACTTAGGATATTTTTGTTTAGGTGGGTATATAGCCAAATATAATGTAAATATAAAAGCGAGTCATTGCTTGCCATTATCCGCAATTGCTTTATTAATAACCATTGTGGGTAGTTATTTCATTACTCATATTTATTTTTATTCGTATTTAAGCATTAATATTGTTGCTGTATCCGTGGCTTTATTTTTCATAATAAAGGAAAAATCTAACATAGATTTGAAATTAAGTCATTTTTCCGAGCTTAGTTTCGGAATTTATCTTATTCATCCACTATTTATTAAGTCAATATCCTCAATTGGTGAAGAGTGGTTACTCAACAAAATGGATGTATATATTTATATACCATTTGTAGCACTTTTAACTATTGCTCTATCGTATATAACTACTTTTTTCATGAGTAAGATGCGATATTTGAATCGATGTATTTAGTTCGGAAATGTGGCCTCTTTTACGTTCACTCAACCCCATGGAAAAACGGTCTCAAATATATATTTGAGACCGTTATAATTATTACATTAATTTTTATATCATAAGCTTACAGACATAACCCCTACCACTTTAATCATCACTTATATAGCGAACGTTCAGAGTTCAAGCCTTTAATCAAACCCACACTCATAATCAAAATTACAAGAGTAAAAGGTAATCCCGTTGTTACAACCCCCGCTTGCAGGGCCTGCAACGATTCGGTACCGCCAAGCCATAGCATTGCTGCAGCAATAACACCTTGAACTATCGCCCAGAAAATACGCTGTGCTACAGGTGCATCCACCTTCCCGCCCGACGTAATACTGTCGACAACAAGAGAAGCAGAATCTGATGACGTAATAAAAAAGACTAACACTAATACGATAGACAGCATTGACAACACATTACCATATGGCATCGCATCGAATACGTGGAATAAGGATAACGATATATCAGTCAAACCATTCGTACCTAGTTCACCGACTTTATTTATCACTTGATTGATAGCAATACCACCGAACGTCGCCATCCATACCAATGTAACGAATGTAGGTACAAAGATAACAGCACACAAGAATTCACGAACTGTTCGACCTTTCGATATACGCGCTATGAACATACCAACAAATGGAGCTAATGAAATCCACCATGCGAAGTAGAATATTGTCCAACCTTGCATCCAACCAACATCATTGCGGTCATGTGGATAACTCAAAGCGACAAAGTTTTCTGCGTATGCAACAAAAGTTTCAGGAATGGAGACGACAATAACATCTGAATTAATTACCAATACAAATGCCAGTAAGGCAAATGCAAACAACATGTTGGTATTACTCAAAACTTTGACACCGCCATTAATGCCACGAATAACCGAGACAATAGCAATTAAGGTAACTAAGCCAATGACCAATAGTTGTAAGCCAATACCACTTTCAATTCCAAAGACGTGATTAATACCACTCGCGGCTTGCTGTGCGCCAAGGCCAAGTGATGTCGCGAGAGAAAACAACGTTGCAAGTACTGCCATTACATCGATGACGTGTCCTGCCCAGCCCCATGTCCTGTCACCAATAATCGGATAGAATACCGAACGGATTGAGAGTGGAAGCCCTTTGTTGTATGCAAAGAAAGCCAGACCAAGCCCGACAACGCCGTAAATAGCCCAACCATGGATACCCCAATTGTAGACCGTCGCAGCAAGTGCTAATGATTTTGCTTCTGCCGTATAGGGTTCAACATCTAAGGGCGTTCCCCACCAATTAGTAAAGTAAGCTGTTGGCTCAGCAACTCCCCAAAACAAGAGTCCAATACCCATACCGGCAGCGAATAACATCGTTACCCAAGACAGAGTGGAGTGCTCAGTTTTTGCTTGTTTACCACCAATCCGGATTTTACCAAATGGCGATATAATCAATACAATAGTAAATAAAACAAAGAAGTTCGTTGACCACATAAAGAAAGCATCGAATTCCGCCATAATACTGTTACGAACGCTACTTAGTGTTTCATTGGCGGTGGTTGGATCAACGAGGAGGAGTGCAGAGAGGAGGAGAATGATGAGGCCAGCGCTAATTCCAAAAACGGCATTATGTATATCAATACCCCATTTTTGAATATTATCCTGACCAACTTGGTAATCTGTGGTGTCAATACTGTATTTATTTATTGGATTATATGTATCTATGGAGTGGTGTCTCTTTGACGTACTACTCATAATTTTTGTTTAAGAATATCCTGTAATACTTTTTAATCGAAAAGTAAAAACGAAATGCCCATCACATACCAATGAGGTGGGCATAAATAATGAGGCGCGGAGACTAACAATTGCTTGATTAAAATTCAAGGCAAGCCTGAGAAATCGCAAAAAACAACTCGTTATATTCGCTTTTTTTCTCATTGAAAATTAAAATTACCAAGTAACATAATTTATGCAAATCAGTTCATTAACTGTCAAGTTAAAACGTTTAAAATTAACCACCTACTGTAATCCACCCGACATAGAGTCGTTGATAATAGTTAATTCATGATTGAACAAGTTGATAATATATTCGTTCTCACTTTTTTGTAACCAGAGATAACTGCTCACTCTTTTAAATGTCTGTTTTTGTGAATCCCTGATTTCACCCCAACCCAGAATCAACTAAATACGCATAAGTAAACGTTGGTTAAATTGCAACCTTATGAATTGAGTAAGAGATCTCGCTTAACCAGAATAATAATACTCAAGTTTCCTCTGCAAACTATCAACTCGTTGCAGTAAAAGCCTTTATCCTTCGCATCTCTTTTGCCAGTTCATTGATTGCTCTCTTTTCTATGCCAACCTAATAATCTCTTTTCTAGAGGAAAATAATTTGATGGAATACCACCGTTTAGCTTTTCTGCTTCTCATTGGGATGATGCCCCCTCTTGCTCATAGCTTCGCCAAGGACAATGCCTCTGAACTTTTAACCATCACCACCTGGAACCTCAATTGGCTCTCAGACGAGCTCCCTAAAGAAAAGAACCACGCGAACATTCCAACGAGAACCACCAGCGACTATCAAGCGTTGGCAAGTATTATCAATGATATTTCACCTGACGTTTTTGCTTTTCAAGAAGTGGCTAACCACCAATCGTTAGGCAAGATAATCTCACTCAACAAGTATCAGATTGAATTATCAAGCAGGCAAACAATAAACAACCACGAGATATGGCCGCAGTTTATCGGCTTTGCGATAAGGAAAGGAATAGATTACCAGCGACATCCCGATCTCCATCAGCTCGATATCTGGAAAAACCAATACCTGCGCTATGGTGTCGATGTATCGGTATATCACAACGCTAAACCTTCATTGAGGGTATTGAACGTGCATCTTAAAAGCGGTTGTTACAATAACCGTCACCGCAATAAAAACTGTACGGTCCTACTTAAGCAATTCAAGGTGTTGGCCAAATGGATATCACAGCGCCAAGCGGAAAAACAGCCTTTTGTTATTTTGGGGGATTTTAACCGCCGGTTGGCGAGCAAGGGAGACAAACATTGGCAGACACTAATGACTTCGGTGTCATCCGATCCGATATTGATGACGAAGGGAATAGCAAGCCAATGCAGCTCGCAGGGCTATAACAGGCGAAAACGACAATGGGAAATAAGGCAATACCCCGAATTTATCGATCACTTCATTATTGATAGCCGGATGACAGAAAAGGATAACGGTGTATCCTTTTCTGAGTATCTATTCTCAGACCAACAGCTTAAACAGTTTCAACTCAGTGACCATTGCCCGCTATCAATCTCGCTACAACTTTAAGGCTGGCCGTCGATGGTTTTAACCCCTTCAGGGATCTGATACCAGTCTTGTTTTTCACTGACCCAAATATGTACAGTCGGCTTATACAAAATGGAATCAGCGTCCTGATGAGATTTCAATTTCAGTTTGATCTTCTCGGGCATATTCGGGTCGTAGTGGTAAACACGGTTGCCGCAGTCCGGGCAGAATGTAGCCGCACTGACACCACCACTATCAGTAGGTCGAGACCACTCTTTCATCTCCCCCTTAAACTCAATCGACGAAGCAGCAACAATTGCTGTCACACTAAACGGGGCAGTAGCTAACGTCTGGCATTCTTGGCAATGGCAGGCAGCGACCATAAGCGGTGCTTCTTTGAGGGTATAGCTCACTTGACCACATTGACACTGGCCAGTAATGGGATAGGTTTGCTGAGTCATTTTGCTTCCTTTCTAGCATTAATTCTCTATTCATCATGACGTTAAATGGTTGTTACAACAAGTTCTAATCGCCAGGCGGGTTCTCTTTTCCCTGCTTCACATCACGTACGTGAATATCCATTTGCGGGAAGGCAATTTCGATACCATTTTGACGAAATAGGCTATCAATACTCTTGTTGATCAGGTGAATAGTAGACAGGCGATGATCAATGGCGGTGATATAAACCCGCAATTCAAAATCGAGGCTACTGGCACCAAATGCCAGAAAGAATACAGAAGGAGGAGGATCTTTGAGCACCAGAGGATGTTCATTAGCGACCTGATACAGCAACTGCTCAACTTTCTCGATATCCGAACCATAGGCGACCCCAATGGGGATCACGATACGGGTGATCGGATCGGTTAATGACCAGTTGATCAGTTTTTCGGTAATGAATGCTTTATTGGGAACGACTATCTCTTTGTTATCCCAATCAATGATGGTGGTCGCCCGGGTTTTGATTTTACTGACGGTTCCCGACAAATCATTGATCGTCACAATGTCACCAATCCGGATTGGCCGCTCGAATAGAATAATTAAACCCGATATAAAATTGGCAAAAATTTCCTGCAGGCCAAACCCCAACCCGACCCCGAATGCTGCGACCAGCCACTGTAGGCTCGACCATTGAAAGCCGGTCAACGAACAAGCACTAAACACCCCGATCAGCATCAGTAAATAGCGTAAGACAGTGGTGGCAGCGTAGCCTGTTCCTGGTGACAGATCTAGCCGGCGTAATACCAGCAGCTCCAAAATTCCGGGTAGGTTTCTCACCGCGATGAAGGTCACCAGCAAGGTGATCAGCGCATAAATCAGCGACTGCAAGGTAATATCAACCATCACCACACCCGTTTCACCCAGCTCACTCACCTGCCACACCACCACTTTACCGAGCCAACTTGTCATCTCAAGAGCGCTCGACCACAGAGTCAGCATGGCTATTACCAACCCAATCAAAGAAAGTCCTCGCAGCAGCGTAAGCGACTGCTCACTTACCTGTTCAGCATCTAGACTATTCTCTTCTACTTCTGGCATCACCTCTCGCAGCTCTGCCAATTCTGGCGGCTCTTCGGCTTGTTCTTGTTGCTGGGCAATAAGCTCTTCACGCCTTTCCAACAGACGCTGATAACTGAGTTGCCGGTGTTCCAGCTTAAGCCAGCGCTCCCCCATTTGATAAACCAATAACACCCCCAGCATCAAAAATAAGGTGAGTTGCTGGTAATTGAGTAGCACCCAAGAGGCGAGGTACAGACCGAGGATCGACATCAACATAATGGCCCCAAACGAGCCAATCACTAAACCTCGGATCAACATCAACGGAAAGCCCTGATGCAGCGGCGTCGGCAACACCATGGGTAACCGTTCTCGCTTGAACAGAAAAGCATAGATATACGTCATGCAGCTAACCAACAGCAAAAATAGCACCCGCGAGGCTTCGGCTTCTTTCTCGCCAGATACCAATTCAGAACAATACAAAGCAAGCAGAATAACGATTAAAGGCCAGCGAAGTCGGCGGCTTTCACGATGTAGATACCGACAAATTTCCGATGGCCAATTAAGATGTAGATCCAACACCCCATCCTTCGCGGTTAAGCCATGAATAAGTTCCAGTACAAATAATCCCCACGCACTGGCCGTGATCAGCGATGGCAGATCACCGGAGGTAGGTTGAGGCCATAGCCAATAAATGCCAAGGGCAGTCAATCCATACCACAGCGGCCAAATCACTGCTCGGAACAAGGCGAGAGAAAACAGAATCAAGGTGTATCGAAATTTATCTTTAAGCGGGTGCCCGAAGAGGCTTTTATACTCCAGTCTGCGCCGATCACTCAGGCGAGATAGCTTCATTCTCAATAAAATAAACAGCAGAGTATAGCCAGCAACAGATAACGCCAATGTCATCTGTTGCTGTTGTGTTGTGCGCTCGAACATAACCTTGAGAGGAGTATGAGCACCGAACCACACGTCCATCTCAAAGCGCGTAAGGTTCTTCCATAATGGCAGGTTACTGCGAATCCATAACTGCTGTTCGCGCAAAAAAGAACGGGCATTATTCACCTCATCCTTATACAGGATACTCGCTGCTTGCAGACGGCTCAGTTCGGTGATCAGTTTGTCGTACTCTTGGCTTAACCGACTCAGTAACTCTTTATGCAGTTCTTTGTTCTGCTGTTCAAGCTGAGTTAACTCATCTTCTTCAACATCGGTCTTAGCCATTGGCTTATAGCTAATTGCTTGCTCATTAAGCATGACATCCGAGCGAAGCTGGCTGATTTCATACTTTCTGATGTGAGCCTTGGCGATTTGATCAGGGATCACATTCACAGAGACTCGAGTCGGTAAACGCTGTAACTGAGCCCGAATAGAGGCACCGAAGGCCGTACTTTCTCTCAGCCAATCCAAATTGTTTCTAATAAGCACTTGCTCATCGGTGAGGCTCTGTCTTTCCGCTTGGATGCGGTGAATCTCAACCCGAGCACCATCCACATCCAGCAATACTTGCTCTAACTCTTTGGCAAGGGCCAGCAACTTGCCCGCCTTCTCTTGCCGAGGTGTGTTTTCTTCCGATTGTGGAACCTTGTCATGGTAAAGCTCTCGAGTGATTTGCTCAGCTTTGATGATCAGCGCCTTGGCCGATCCCTGCTCTATAACGGTCAGCCGCTTTTGCAGTTGAACTTGTAATGGGGTCGCCAAATCAATTTTCTTTACTAGTAACGTCTTCTCAAGCTGAAGCAACTCACTGCGTTCATCCAAAGTTTGCTGCTCCAGAAGCTTCTTGTCTTTTTCCAACAGTAGAGTTGCTGAATTAGCTGCGGCAAGCCACACTCGCAGCTTATCAGTACTATCTATCACCGCTAGCGATGTTTGCTCCAACTGGCTGTTAAGGCTGGCAATTTCTTTTGGCAATGTAATTCTTGAATCGTTTAGCTTCTTGCGTTGGTCGGCATTGGCTTTCGATGCAGCCTGCCATTCGCTGAGCGAAGCACTTAAGCGCGCCAAAGCTTGGGACAAATCATCATAGGATTCAAGCTGATTGGTTTGGAAAATAGGAAGCTGATCAGCCTCTTGGACCTTTTTGCTCAACAGCGTTCTCTGCTCAGGAAACTGAGTAATGAGGGTACGCAGCTTCTCTTGTTCTTCAGCCAACGTTTTCTGGCTTTTTAAACTCTGCGCCAAGCTTTGATATTGCCCAATAAGATCGTCATCTTTGGGGTTATCAGTATTTAAACGCTCGATTTCGCTATCGACAAAGTCGATATCCGGCAGCGTTTGCGCACCTAGCCCTGCAGTGAGTAACAACGACAATCCAAGGCAAAGGATGAGCTTTCTAACCAGATTCCGCACCCGCACAACCTCCGCAAACACAGACAATATTAAAGTGTAGAAGTCGCTGAAATATAGGGGGTATCAAGAGTAATAATTAATAACTGAAACAAAAAAAACAAGACTCAGTAATTAATTATGACTGAATACTACGTTAATTAATATTGATCAATACCGACACCAAACACAATAATTTCGTGATCTAGATCTCAGAATCAACTTGCTAACAACAGGGATAATTCACAACGAAAAATAAATAACTACACCCCATACAAGAAGTGGATATATGAAATATAAGAGCTTGCTACTACCATTGTCATTTGTTATTTCTGCATCAGCACTCGCTGGGGGACACCGAGAGCCTTATCAAGCCCAGTCAGATCTAATAAATAAAAATTTCTCTGAACAGCAAGCACCTGAGTTACGTATTGCTACTTTTAATATGGCTGCATCACGAGTTTCATCTCTAACTGAAATTGCCAAAGCAATTAAAGCGCTAGAAGCCGATGTTATCGCTATTCAAGAAGTTGATGTATTAACTCATCGAGGTGGAAACGTCGACCAACCACAGAAACTAGCAGAATTGACTGGGTTGAATATCGAATTTGGCAGAGCCATCGACTTTGATGGTGGGCAATATGGTCTTGCCATTGCTTCTAAGTACCCTATTCTCAAAACTGACATTATTGAACTTCCTTCAGGTAATAGAGAACAAAGAATAGCCTTTGAAGCGCATATTGATGTCCCAGGCTTTGAGGCTCCTATAACGGTTTACAATACACACCTAGATACAAAAGAAAACCCATCAATGCGAGTGGAGCAAGTTCGTGCACTGAACGATACAGCTATTGATACACGCGGTATCAAGATTTTGATGGGTGACATGAACGATGTGCCAGAATCCATCACCTATCAGGAACTTTCACGTTACTGGAATAACCTTAATGATGAAAAGGTAGATTTCCGTAGTTGGCCTGCAAGTAATCCCGAAATTCAAGTGGACTATGTAATGACGAGTAAAGCTCAAAGGTGGAAAATTGAAGAGATTGTAGTGCCACAAAGTAATACTAAATATGCAAATTTTAATTGGCCAGCCGTTACCGATCATCTTCCTATAATCATTGATATGAAAATGATTGAACAGTGATTTTCCAATCACCGTTCATAAAGACCAATGATTTGAATTAGATAAAGAGCAAATATGAAGATTTTAGCAATACCAGGAAAAATGCCTGCAACTCAATCATGGTTAGAAGATATTATTGATGAAACACCTTGGATAAATGAAGATGTTGATATTCATCGTTATAACGCTTGGGATGACGAGAGTGAATTCAGCATACAAGCAGAAGTCGAATACCTACCATCGGGTCATTATGATGTGATTATTACCAAATCCATTGGAACGCTGATTACTTTAAAAGCACTACAAAAGATCAGCTGGGATCGATTGATTTTTATTGGCATTGCTTGGAGTCTGTATTCAAATAAAGAAAAGGAATTACTACCGACTTTAAATAACCAAGGGTTACCAGTTTTGATTATCCAAGAGGACCATGATCCTTTTGGATCATATCAAGATATCAACCATGTAATTTTAGGTATGGAGCATATCACTTGTGTTGAGGTTATTGGCGAGCATCATCAATACCAAAATACTGCTCAAGTTGGCGAGATAATTTCAAAATGGTTGAATAATTAACATATCCATTATTTAGTCACAAACTAATAGTATTTTATAATTAAAGCACATCTTTGATATATCAATGATGTGCTTTTTTATATTGAAAATTAATTTCATAAAAAAGGACGGGCCAAATGACAAGGAAAGGAATAATCCAAATAGAACAATTATCTTGCGCTACAAATATAATACTCGGTAACAAATTATATTAAACAATTAAAAATGAAATTTAGCATTGCGAATTAGCAACTACTTTCTTACCATCATCACAGCAAGAGATTATGAATTAATTTTATTGGGTATAGTATTGAGCAAATAGCTTTTATTACTAATAAAGTAAGATGACTATTTTTGAAAAAAAATGGGCAGAACTAATGCCCTGCCCACTTTTTATAGCATACGTTTTATCTCGCTAGGAAAGCTTCAAGCTCTTCACTACCACCAGTGTGTTTACCACCGATGAATACCTGTGGAACAGTACTACGACCAGAAATAGCACGTAAGCTAACGGTTGTTGCGTCTTTGCCTAGTACAACTTCTTCATACTGAAGGCCTTTATCGAGAAGGTTTTGCTTCGCTTTGACGCAGAACGGACAACCAGGCTTAGTGAACACCGTAATCGATTCTTGTAGCTTATGTTGCGGGGCAATGTACTCCAACATGGTATCTGCGTCAGAAACGTTGAACGGGTCGCCCGGTTCATCGTTTTCAATAAACATCTTCGCTACGACGCCATCTTTAACCAGCATGCTGTAACGCCATGAGCGATCACCAAAACCTAGCTCATTCTTCGCAACGAGCATCCCCATACCTTTAGAAAACTCACCATTACCGTCTGGAATAAAAGTAATCTTTTCAGCTTCTTGATCTGCTTTCCACGCATTCATAACAAAGGTGTCATTTACTGAGACACAAAGAATATCATCAACACCGTGTTCATTGAAAACCGATGCGAGTTCGTTATAACGAGGAAGGTGCGAACTTGAACACGTTGGTGTGAAGGCACCTGGCAATGAAAAGACGATAACGGTTTTATTTGCGAATAGCTCTTGTGTTGTGACGTCTACCCACTGATCGCCCTGACGGGTATGGAAAGTGACCTGTGGTACAGTTTGGCCTTCTTTTGACTCGAACATAATCAATTCCTTCGGTTTTAATCAGAAAATACTACAACTGGAACTCAATCTTTTGTTCCCTGTCGATGAGATTAGTATGCTCTTTTATCACTTTAGGTCAAGCAGATTAAACCCACTATTTCAATAGCTTATACCTATTGATAAACCATTAAAATAAGTCAAAACACTCTCACAACCTGATAAAGCTAAATCCACAAAATAATACCGGCAAGGTGATGACTGATAAGTAAAAAGAGAAGGGAGTTGAACGACACCGCTGACCAATCGTGGATTACGGCTAGACTTAAGAGGAACATCTAACAATAAGCATGGAGAAACATGATGAGCTATGAGCATATATTAGTCGCTGTTGATTTATCTCAATCCAGCCAGATAGTGATTGATAAAGCGGTCTCATTAGCTAAAAACGCGAATTGTAAACTTACCTTTGTTTATGTCGGTGTTGATCGAGTTATGCTGGAACAAAAAGAAAAACTCGAACGACAGAAAGAGTTACAAACTCTGGCTGAACAGTGCAATTACCCTGTAGAAGACACCTTAGTAGTGGTTGGCGATCTCCATGTAAAGCTCTCGGGCATCGTTAAGGAAATGAATATCGATTTAGTGGTTTGCGGCCATCATCATAAATTCTTCAGCCGATTATTCTCATCCGTACCTAAGCTGGCCAATGCCGTAGAGGCTGATTTATTAGTAGTTTACCTCAATAAGTGACAGCAGAACCTCTTACAATACGTGATGATTTCTTTTAGATTATTAATATCAAGTCTCGTGATAACTTGGTTATTTGTTTTCCATCACGTTGTAAGGATACACTGTGGATATTCTCTCTCACCTCCATTCTCACCGCTCTATTCGCCAATATACCAACCAGCCCATTAGTGACGATGTATTAGATGAGATCCTTCAAGCCGGGATCAGAGCTTCATCATCCGGGAACATGCAAGCATATTCCGTTATCGTCACCAAAGACAAAGACCGTCGTGAAGCGTTGTTCGGGCCGCATATGAAGCAAAACATGGTTGTTGATGCACCTTTGCTTGTGACTTTCTGCGCCGATTTCAGACGGATGAAAAAATGGCTAACACTCAACGATGCCAGCCAGAACTTCGATAATTTTGCGAGCTTCATGATTGCTGCAATTGATGCCACCTTGGTCTCGCAAAATGTGGCAATAGCTGCCGAAGCCAAAGGATTAGGACTTTGCTACATGGGCTCAACACTAGCAAACTGCGACCAAATCGGTGAAATTTTAAAACTTCCACCGGGTGTCGTCCCTATCGTGGGATACTCACTAGGGTATGCAGCTGAGGAGCCTGAAATAAGAGACCGTTTGCCGCTTGAAGGATTGGTCCATAAAGAAACCTACCATGACTATAGTGATGAAGAAATACAGGCTATCTACCACCAGCGAGAAACCGATGGTTGGAATCGGTATATGTCTTATCCGGAGCTAAAAGCGAGAATAGAAGAGTCGGATGTGAAGAATCTTGCACAAATCTACACCAGCCTGAAATATACCCGAGAATCACACGTCGACTATTCAGAGACCGTACTTCACTACCTTGAGCTACAAGGCTTCATGAATCACTCAAAATAATATTGTGCGTCGACTTAAGAAAGGCGAAAAAAAGACGATTGTTATAATTAGCTAATGATTAACGCTGACAAACAATCGTCTTCTACTTACACTTCAGGTGAAATTAGAAGTGGAATACTAATTGAGCTGATGCACCGTAGTTATCTTCATTACCGTAAATGGCTGCAATATCTAACCCGAACTTGCCAAAGGGCTTCAAGCCAATACCGGCTGTAAACAGATCATCGGCATAATTCGTCATGCTATGGATGTAGCCAAAACGCAGCTGAGCCAAACGCCATGCATCCGCTTCAAAACCAATACGGGCAAACTGAGTTTTGTAAGCCTGCTCTTTAAATGGCTTTTTGCTGTTTAAATCAACATCCGCCGCTACAGTGAAACGCGGGTGATTATAAGCCACCGCTGCAGTATATTGGGCATTAACTTCAAAAGTATCTTGGTTACCATTGCTGACATTGGTTTTTAGTGACTGAGAGAATACGTTCTGCGCACTCAAGCCCAGCATCACATTTCGGCTTAGCGCGTAGGCAGCACCCAAGTCAGCATTAAACGCAGACTTATCGACATAATCAGAACTAAAATCAAAGTCATCATCATCGAAAGTATCGATGTTATCCTGATAATTATAAGCCAATAGTTGTTGGAACTTCGGCGAAATACCCAAGCTCAAGTCTCGATCTAAAAAGATAAACTCTTTGGCAAAAGTAAAGCCAATATCGACCGTTCCACCCACAACGCCCTGAGCATTAGAGTTCGCGATCTCATTGTGATTGAGATCGTTCTCGTCAATATCTGTAGTCAAAAGAGCCATAGCATGGCTAGATACAAAGAAGTTGGTACTGATCACACGGTTTGGGATGGCAATGACCATTCCAACATTGGCATCACCATCAATACGCTCATTATCTAGGTCTAGCAGTGCCGCTCTCCATTGTTCCTGTAGAGCAGGGTCACTGGGATTGGCAGCCAATAGGTCATTCAAATCCTGAAACTCATCAACCCGATCATGTAGATCATCGCCATCGAATACACGAGCTCCGACTACCGGGAGGATCATGCCAAAACGATCATGGCGTTTATTCTGTGTTGCCAATGCCGGATTATGAAAGCTCGCCGTCAGGTAGCTGGCTGATGCAACGCCAACGCCACCCATACCAACACTACGGGTATCAGAAAGCGTGTTTGAAGCCGCTGCTGAATACGACAAAAAAGCCATTGCTATCCCTGCTGCTGCTCTTTTCACTGTCACCATGTTAGTCCCTGAAGTCTATTATCATTTTTTCTTTTGAATATTGTGCAATTAAAACATGACTCTGAACACTGAGCTAGTCACATTTTTGTTTCAAGTTGATAAACAGTGATGCGGGTAACAGATCAAAAAAGCTGAGCTATACACTCAGCTTTTTACTGCACCCTTATTTTTCGGGTACTCGCTTTAGGCGAGCTAATGGGCTTATCCTTTAACAGCCCCAGCGGTTAAACCTGATACTATTTTCCGTTGGAATACCAACACCAATAAGATCAACGGTACGGTCACGATGACCGATGCAGCCATAATCGCACCAAATGGTAACTCATTCATACTGCGGTATCTCCCATCAATAGAGCAGTGATTTGCAACATTTATTCATTCGGTTAAATGGTGTTACCCCCCACAAATCATTAGTTACTTCTTAAGGAGCAATTTACTTTAGTGATAACCAAATATAGAAACGTATAAAACACCTCATCTCAAAAACAACAAAAAGCCTATAAAAGCACTGATAAAAACAGGCATATAAAATTGAAACTTCATCAATTTTAAACACCTTTAATTGACTGATATCAATTCAACCGCTAACACCGTATCTCATCAATAGAAATGAAATCATTTCGTTATATTTCTGAAATATTTCAAAAATACTTTAAGCGTTTTCAGAATGAGAACTAAAAATGTTTGATAAAAAAAATATTACCCGCCGTAGTTTTATTGGTGGCGTGGCTAAGGTTGGCACCGTTGCAGCATCCGCATCAATTCTAACCGCTTGTAACAGCAGCAGTTCCTCAGATAGTAAAACCAATATTGCTGGTGTGAAAGTTGCAATGCTTGCCGATGTTCATTTTCATGATGTGTTTGGTGATTATGAGTTTTCTAAATTTAACAATGAAGTGACAATTCGGAGCATGCAAGATTCATGTGAATCAACGCGTATGTTCAACGAAAACTACTTTGCCTTTATTGAAGCACTAGAAGAGTTAGGTCAACAAGGCATTAAATATATTTGTTTACTAGGCGACTTCTCTGATGATGGCCAAGTAGACACCTTAAAAGGGTTTAACCGTGTTGTAGAACCATATATTGAAAAGTACGGCTTTGAATTCTTTTTGACTAATGGCAACCATGATCCTGTTCGGCCATATGGTGCCCACCAAACAAAGAACTTCTTACATCACACCGGGGCCAGCATCGCGGTAACCAGTGATGAGGACCGCAACTTCACACCAAATAATGTACTGATAGGCCAACACATTACGCAAGGAATGTGGGCCACGGGCTATCAGGAAATGTTTGACGTGTTGGGGTACTACGGTTTTCAGAATAAACCAAGCTATGTCAGCTACGAAACACCCTGGGGCAGCGATAAGTTTGAAGATCGCGGTCTTATGATCAGCAAGGAAGACGGTGGTAAAACATTCTGGTGTCCAGATGCCACCTATCTGGCCGAGCCAGTTGAAGGCCTCTGGATTGTTTCTGTCGACATGAATATCTACTTGCCTACTGAAGACGGTACCAGCTGGAGCCACGCTTCTATCGGCTGGGAAGAAGGCAAGAAATACAAGCCTCAGGTAATGGACTGGCTAGCCAATGTAACGGCACGTGCTGAAGCTGAGGGCAAAACGCTGATTGTATTTAGCCATTACCCAGCAACCGAGTACCTCAACTCGAGCGCAAACGACTTTTACTATGTATTCAACGATGGTTCATACAACAACACCCGCGTACCTTCAAGCGATACTGCGCAGCATGTGCTTGACGCCGGTGTGAAAGTGCAGTTCGGCGGTCACATCCATGTTAACGATACCGCTATCCATCAGGGTGAAAACGGCACTTTGGTCAATATTCAGGCACCATCTCTGGCTGCCTACACGCCATCATACAAAGTAGTGACCTGCCACTCACCAACACTGTTCGAAGTAGAAACCAAGACCTTACAGGACGTGCGCGACTTCGATGCCCTGTTCCCATACTACCTGCGCGAGAAAGATCACCGTGAGTGGGCCGGTGCAGACGTACAGTGGGCAAAAATGCTGGAAGCAACCGACTACCGTGACTTCATGTACCGCCATTTGGATGTGTTAATGCACATGCGACTTAAAAATGGCTGGGGTGATGATGTCACCGCATTATTTGATGCTGCCACGCCGCTTTACTGGTTGATGATGCTATCGTGCTATGAAGGAAAGTTGAATAACCCGCAGATTCAAACCTTGATTAAAGCAATGACTGCAGAAGCAAGCAACGACGAGATTATTGCTATCTTCGCTGATTGGGGTCTAGAACACGAAGCCATCACTGCCCTTGATAACGTTGATGCACACAACACCAAGTTCCTGCTGGGACGTGAACAAATGATTGCGGTAGGTTTTGAGCAGTTGTGCCTTGCTACCCTCTATCAACGCAATGGTGACGAACTCGCACTGCAGGATCTGAATTATCAACTATTAGTACCAATACGTGTTGCAATGGAAATGTTCAAGCACAATGATGCTAATGGCGATCTGGAAAATATTGATTGGGAAACTGACTATGTAGACCAAAACCCATCTAGTGGCGGCGGTATTAAGCTAGAGCAAGTTACCTTGTCGGTACTATTAACACGATTCGCGTCATTAGCTCGAATCTATCACCAATTGAGCAAAGCTAAACCAGCAGATCATTTCTACGTCGACCTACAAAATGGCACAGTTGAAGATCTCACCGGTAATAAAATGATTTAATGCCCATTTCCTGGTGCCTGTGACAGGCACCAGGCTTCCCTCTTAATGCGTCCTTCACACATCCGAATCCCCCCCCTTCCACCATTCAAGGCGTCCATCAAAGAACAAACCTAAGTACTGAAAAAACAAATCGACATGCAACCCCCTAAGGCGGTCTATACGAAGATTTAGAGAGCACAGGAACGCCCATTAAAACAATTTAAGATAAAGGCTTAGGTGGCTTGTTTGATGGCTATTTGTCGCCATTTATTAACACTCGAAAAAATCACTTTTCGCATCAAAATATTCTGGATTTACAGCCGGTTTTGCATGTAACCTGCCAGCATATAGACCGCAAATACTGGCCATTTCCAATGAAAGACCAACACTATATTGATCACGATTTTTCTGAACAAAACTTTGAATATACCAAATTTGAAAACTGCACCTTCATTCGCTGTAACTTCAGCAGGACTAACCTGAACGAGGCTGAATTCATTAAGTGCCAATTCATAGAACGTGGCGATGTAAAAGGTTGCCGTTTTGAATACACCAAGCTCAAAGAGGCCAGCTTCAGAGACTGTGACCTCAGCATGGCAGACTTCAGAGGGGCGCAATGTTTTGGCATCGAACTTCGTGCCTGTAATCTCAAAGGGGCTAACTTTTCCCAAGCCAGCTTTGCCAACTATCTGACTCAAAATAGCTACTTTTGCTCTGCCTATATTTCGGCAAGCAATCTCGCCTACGCCAACCTGGAAAACCAGAAACTGGAGAAGTGTGAGCTCTTTGAAAACCGCTGGATAGGTGCCAACTTGCTTGGTGCTTCACTCAAAGGCTCAGATCTCAGCCGGGGAGAATTTTCACCAGAGAGTTGGGGACAATTTGATATTGAAGAGTGTAATCTGTGCCAGGTTGATTTAACTGGAATGGACATAAGAAGAGTCAGCCTCAAAGGCGTCATGATCTGTGACTGGCAACAAGAGCAACTGCTCGAACCTTTGGGCCTGATTGTGACAGCGGGTTAACCGTAGGCCTCCCTCTAGAGGCCTAGTAAAATAACAATCGCCACTGCGAAACGGATAAACAGTACCCCAATCACTTTTTCAAAGGGCTGCATCACCTTCTCGAAAGCTGGTTTTACCCAGGGTACAAGTTATTGCAATAAGAACGTTTAATCTCACTTATCTCGGCTTTTAAGAAGCAAGTCAGGTCATTATAACCAAAGCTGCTATCCTATTATGTGCAATTAAACCGGTGCACATACATTTTTCAGGTTGGTTTAGGAGGTCGTATGTTAGGAGAAAATCACTCTCTGCTTCATGAATTTCCGCAATACAAAGAAAAAATTACCGTTTTATCCGCAAACAACGAGGCATTTGCCCAAGATGCCAAGCAATATAATCAGTTAGATAAAGAAATCCGTGTGCTAGAACTCAATGGTTCCCCGATTGAGGATGATGCAATGCTTCAACTCAAGCATCAGAGGGCTGAACTGAAGGACTCGCTTCACCACCGTTTGCTCAACGGAAGTTAACCCTCTAAAACACTTTAGGCCACCGCATGGTGGCCTCTGACATCAAATGAAAGCGACGAGAAGCCTCTGTCCGATCCACACCTCATATTCCGTCTCATAAATGCGCTTTTCTGTTACCAAACATGAACCACGCAGGCAATAGAAAAACAACCGATATACACTGAAATCAAAAGCCATATATTTTATGTGTGTTTAAGGAGGCCGTATGAAACTCAATCGACTATTGGTTACCATTGCTCCTGAGCAACCGCTCAATGATTCCTTTCATCAGGCATTTGGGTTTGCTAATCAATGTTCTGCGCAAGTTACCCTGTTAGCTGTTATTGAAGAATTATGTGAGTTAAAAGAGGTGGCCGAGCATTCAAATACTGCCGTCAATATCATTGATGAAGCCGAAAAATTTTACCATAAGCAGCTGAATCATCATGTTGAAGTGCTGAATGCTCAATACCCCAACATTACCTTCAACACCCTTGTACGTATCGGTATCCCGCATATAGAAATCGTTAAAGAAGCCAAGTCATCACAGGCCAGTATGGTGGTTATTGATTCTACACGCGATGATAAAAAAACAGCCTGCCAACGTGGTCGTAATACCTTAAACATCATCCGTAAATCGGAAGTCCCTATTTGGTCAATCAGCTCTTACTCCAAACCTATTGATCACGTTGTCGCAGCCATAGATCTTAGCAATATTGAATATCAGGGCTTTAATGCCAAACTCGTTGAGCTTGCGTTGGAATATTGCGAAATAACCGGTGCTGACTTAACGCTATGCCATGCATGGCGACTCGACTCCGAAGGCTACCTGAGAAAGTGGAGTGGCTATGACGATAATGATATCGAGCAACTCTCACAAAAGATGAAAGCAGAGCGAATAGAACGGCTTAAGTCTTTGTTAGAACCCCACCAAAACAGCTCAGTGAATACCAAAATTGAGATTGTCGAAGGGGAAGCGAGGGAAGTGTTACCACTTTATGCCTCGGCAAAAGGCGTCGATGTGGTCATTTTGGGCTCACTCTCACGTACAGGTATCGCAGGCTTCCTCATGGGCAACACCGCAGAGTCTATGATCAACCAACTTAGTTGCTCTGTCTTAACCCTCAAGCCTGACTCCTTCAAATCGCCAGTGTAATACTGATAGAGCACTACAAACAAATAGCAAAAAGCCAACACCTCTCGGTGCTGGCTTTTCAGTATAAATAGAGTTTCAAAGCGAAATTAGCGCATGATCATCTGTTCACGGCCTGGGCCGACAGAAACCATTTTCACTGGTACACCCATTAGTTCTTCGATACGCAGCACGTAATTTTGTGCCGCTACTGGTAGCTCTTCAAACTTACGGCAACCGGTGATGTCTTCGCTCCAACCTTCCATTTGCTCATAAACAGGTGCTAGAGAAGCGGTTTGCGGCCAGATTGGATTTTCGCTGTGATCACCATCGTAAGCAACACAGACTTTCAGATCGCTAAGACCACTTAGGCAGTCCACCTTAGTCAAGGCAATTTCAGTCGCCGCCTGAAGTTCAACACCGTTCTTAGTCGCAACGGCATCAAAGTAACCCATGTCACGTGGACGACCTGTTGTCGCACCAAACTCACCCGCGGCTTCACGGAAAGCATCTTGCTCTTCCATCGCAGTGATCAGCGTTCCTGTGCCGACTGATGAACTGAATGCTTTCGCTACGGCAATAACGCGCTCTGGGCGAAGAGCTGGCAAACCACTACCGATACCCGCATACATAGAGACAACATTAGATGATGTTGTCCATGGGTATTCACCGTATGTTAAGTCACGGCCAGCACCAAGCTGTGCTTCGAATAGTAGGTTCTTATCTTCAGCCTGCAGTGCTTTAAGCGGCAGGGTCACATTACAAATCGCATCACGCCATGGCGCCGACACTTCTAGCAACCACTCAGTCATTTCTTGTGCTGTTTGGCTAAACTCGAAACTTGGGTATAGGGCTTTAAGCTGTGGCAGTTTCCAGTCCATCCAGAACTGAATACGCTCACACAATACTTCAGGCTGCTTCAGCCAACCAACCAGAATACCTTTCTTCATAACGCGGTCGCCGTAAGCAGGTGCTATGCCCTGACGGGTTGAACCGTAGGCAGCATCACCCAAGCGCACTTCTTCTAGAGTATCTTCAAGAGCGTGGAGTGGAAGACACAAGGTAGCTCGGTCAGAGATACAAAGGTTAACGTTAACCCCTGCAGCTGCAACTTCTGCTAACTCGGTAGTAAGAGGCTCAGGGCTGATCACCATACCAGGGCCTAGCACCGCAAGACAGTCAGGGTTAAATACGCCGCTTGGTAGCTGGTGCAGTTTGAATGTTCCCAAATCATTAACCACGGTGTGGCCAGCATTGTTACCACCTTGGAAACGAATACTCGCAGAAGCTTGCTCGGCAAGGAAATCGACGATTCGGCCCTTACCTTCATCACCCCAGTTAGCACCAACAACAACGATAGACGACATAATTAACTCTCCCAAACAATGATGCGATTATGCTAAGGCGACTGAGCTAATAAGAAAAATTAATAATCGTTATAACTCCAATAAGGATTTCATATGGGATTTTGTGACAAAGGGCGTAGAATAAACCCACTTATCGTTAGCGGTTCAATAAGCGAGCCTTTATGTTAGATCTCAATTGGCTTAATACCTTTGTTACTTTGTCTCGGTTAGAGCATTTTGGTAAAACGGCATCAGAACTTCATATGACCCAACCCAATGTCAGCTTGCATATCAAACACTTGGAGCAGGCTACACGGGTCAAGCTGGTTGAGCGCAACCCGTTTCGCCTGACCCAAGCTGGCGAGCGCTTATTGCAAAGCGCCCAATCAACACTGCAAGAACTGCAGGTATGCCAATCAGATCTCAATGCAATCAATGACTTATCACAAGGCACACTCTCGATTGCGGCAAGTGACATTATCTCTCGCCTACTACTGATTAAGCCTTTCCAGTTATTCAAACAGGAATTTCCCGGTATCGATCTCTCACTATTCAACACCACCTCAACCCAAGCGGCCGAGTTGGTAAAAAGTGCCAGAGCGGATCTAGGCTTTGTGATCGCCCAAAAGGAAAGCCAACCCCTGCACTTTACCGAACTGCGTCAAATTCGCTGGTGCGCATTGGGAAATGGCCTGAGTGATTGGCAGCAGCTGGCACAGGATGGCAAGATCACTACATCGGATGAAGAGCCGACACTGATCTTACTGGGCCACGATACCCGCACCCGAGATCTGATTGATCTGGCTTTGCCTAGCCTCCACTTACCTAAATACCGAGTGATGGAAGTCGGTAGTGTCGATGCCCAAATCGATTGGGCTGAAGCAGGGTTTGGCATTGCCATCGTGCCCGCGTTTTCACTCCATCCAAAACTCAACCTGACAAGCACCATCACTCCGCTTCCTGATTTCCCAACCACCAGCTTGGGCTATATCGTGCGCCAGAACCAAGTGCTATCTCGGGCGATCAAACAGCTATTGAATTGGGTGAGTGAAGAGATCACCAATTCACCCCACGGTAACCCTGCAAACTAACCTCCAATCTTTAAAAGCCGAGATAGTGCAATGGTATTTAATGATCCGAGAGTGATTAATAAAGAAATGTGAAGACACTATTATTGGCTTGTCTAAGGCCCATCAGCGGTGTTATTAACAGCTATCTAATCAACCTCTGAACACAACCGATATAGGGGAAACAATATGAAACACACCGTATACTTATCAGGTGAAATACATACCGACTGGCGAGAGAAAATTATAGCTGGCGCCCAAGCCAAAAACCTCCCAGTAACATTTACCTCTGCCGTGACAGATCACGATGCCAGTGACGCCGCAGGTGATGTCCTAGGCAAAGAAACAGACAGCTTTTGGCGCGATCACAAATCCTCTAAAGTCAATGCGATACGAACAAAGCTGATGATTGAACAATGCGATATTGCTGTCATTAGATTTGGCGACAAATACAAGCAATGGAACGCGGCTTTTGATGCCGGCTACTGCGCAGCGCTAGGTAAGTCTTATATCACCTTACATAGCGAGGAAATTATCCACCCATTAAAAGAAGTCGACGCAGCTGCAATGGCTTGGGCTAAAACGCCAGAACAAATCGTCGAGATCCTCACCTATGTCATCGGCACCAAATAGCCCAATATAAGCATACCGGTCAAAATGAGTGTTATTGGCGAAGGGCTGGGTGTCGTAAACGTCGGGCAGGCCTCCCTGCGGGACTCATCAGTCCACAGGACTGACGCCTATGTTCAACGCATACAAAAAAGCCCCAGCATTTCTGCTGAGGCTTCGTTGTAGTGGCGGAGCGGACGGGACTCGAACCCG